>DATLUO010000121.1 GCA_035533075.1 Pirellulales bacterium
CAGGGTAACACTTCCCGTTGGAGTTCTGCCAGCACCTCCTGCCGGAAGTACCTGCCGCTGCGTTGGTTACGTCCTGACGCGGCCCACGCAGGGCGGCGAAAGCTGTTACCCTGAGATTCCTTGATTTGAACCACGCCGAAACTCCGAAATCCTCCTGATCGGCGGCCCTCCGAGTTGGGACGGCCGCGGACGGCTTAACGCCGGAGTCGGCCTGCGCCCCGCGAGCTCAAAGGCCGTCCGCCGCCACGTGAAAATGCACTTGAAGCTGACTGCGGCCGCCGCCTTGTCCTTCGTCCGTACGCACAAAGCAAAGTCTTCGTGGGAGGGCGACGTGGTGTGCTTCGAATGGCGGAACCGTAAACTGCGGGTCAATTCCGTCACCGGTCAACTGGTCGGGCAGGTTAGCGAGAAAAGGGGTCTCGCCCAGGCCGATGCCGACACCGGTCAAGTGGCCGAGCAAGTTGCCGGCGAAGACGCCGACGCGGACTCGGAGCATTCCTGGCCGCCGGACATCACTCTGGAGCGGGGCCGCTTCGAGCGCCAATTGGCCGAAATCGAAAAAACCAGCGCCGATTGGCCCAACGCGGCCGACGAGCGGCGGCCGTTGAGCTGCATGGGCGAGTTTATTTGCGAGGAGCTGCAGCGGTTCGACGCCAAATCCAAACGCGGCTATGCGGTCCTTGGCAAGCTTCTCGCACGGGGCCTGCTGCAGCCCTTCGACGAGTTGGTTTGTCAGACGTGCCGCCCGGCGGCGGACGGCTTTATGATTCCGCATCCTTACTTTCACTACAACTTCAACTCGGTTAACGAACTGCTCGCGCTCGGTCCGGTGTTCGCACGGGCCTTTGGCATACGTCTGGGCAACAATCTCTTTTCCGACGAGGGCTGGATGAACGCGTTGTGGCGCAATGGCCTGTTGGTGTTGGCCGACGGGCGGCAGGAGGCAAAAGACGACTTGTCGTGCCTACCGGCCGGCGACGGAGGGGCGATTTGTGCGCTCGCGGCGGCAGAGGTGTTGCGCGCGGCCGGAGCCGCGCACTTGTCGCCCGTCTGTGCTGGGCGTGGCTTGCGGCGGCTTTCGCCGGCCGCGTTTCGCGACGACTGCCGCGACCTGCTGTGCGGCCGCGGCTTTTTGAGCAAGTGTGTGCTGCAAACGGCGGCGGCCATGCGTCAGCTCGACGCCGACGAAATCAAGGCCCTGGCCGAACTGCTGACGCGGTGCGAGGCGCTCGGCACGGCGCAAGCGGCGATCTTCGAGCAGAGCGCGTCGGCGCTTCGGACCAACCGCGACGACTCGCCGGCCCAAGCGGCGGGCAGAGCGCTCGACGTTCTGTGGCGCACGGGATTGTCCGCATGGGTCGAACAGCGTTTGCAGGCCCTCGCGTCGCCTCCCGCGCCGGCCGAAGCTCCGTATACGCATGCCGTGCCAAACACGTTTCCGCCGCACGGTGGTTTTGGACCGCCGCCAGCGGTCCCCGTGCCTACGCCGGCAACCGTGCGTGGGCCCGCGTCTCCATTTGGACTTCCGCATTACCGACCGGGCTCCATATCAACACCGGCAGAGGAGCACATTCACGCCGCCCCGCCGGAGCAAGCCAAGTCTCTCAAACACGAAGTTCGCGAGTTGAAATGGCTGGCACGGGCGGTGACCGACCGCTTGGAAAAGCTGGAAGAGCGGTTGCAATCGGAGGGCGGCGAGGCCATTAACGGCGTCGGCGGCTTACGTCTCCCCAGCGCTTCAGAACGTTACGTGGAGCATGGCAAGGCATCGTCAGATGCGAAAGTGACGCCGCTCAGCGCCGAAGCACCACCTGATCAACAAACGCAAATCCTTTTTTTTGGCCCAGAGGGAATGACGGTCCACTGGGACGTAACCGCGCCCGGCAAGTTCGACTCGGAGCCGTTGACCGTGCCGGGGCGGTACAATTTTCCTCGCGCAGCAGCTTATCGGCTGAAGCTATCGCAGATCCCCGGACACGACGGCGCCGAGTTGTACCCGCATCTCGAGATCGCTCCCGCCGTTCCGCGCAGCGAGGACTTTCTGAAGCATAATGCGATTTCCCTGGAACTTTCCGAAGAGGAAATCGAACATATCTTGGCTGGCAAGCCATTCACAAAAGTCATGTGCCTTCCTGACCGCGACGGCGAGGCGGACTCTCTGCCGGGGGTGATAGCGCTCACCAGCATCGGGCTGGGCGCGGGCGTGGATCCGATCGTCGAGGCGGACAGGCTCGGCGTCATTCTCGCCATTCTCCAGGCAGGAGTGGCGCCGCCGCAGTCTGGCGGCGGGCCAATTTCCAGCGCAATGCGCACTCCACGGGTCTCGACGCCCACTGATCGTGGTGTGCAAGCCGCCGAGCAAAAAAACGAGAAAGAGTAGCCGCTCGCCTTACCGTGAACCTGTCGGATAGGTGAAGTGCAGGGCCGCCAGCACTTGGTGGCGGCGCTCCGTTTGCGCTACCAGGCGGTCGCTGTTGCTAACATCATCCCAGTCGCTGATTTCGTCTACACGGGCATCGTCGCCGAGAAACAAGACCTTCGTCATCTGCTGATTGTCGGCGATCTTCTTGACTTCCGCAATGCTGATATCGAAAGCCCTCGGTTGGTCCGACGCAGTCATCACCTCGAGCGTCGCATTGAGCTTGACGCCGCCGAAACCGCCAAACTGTAGAAAGTAAATACCGCCTTCCAAGAAGTCATGGCGCGCGGGACAGACAACCGGCTCCGCGTCGAATTGGCCGTCATTGTCCTCGTCCCATCGGACATCCATCCCCTTCGGCCCGCCGAACGAAACCGGCACTTTTCGCAACGGAGGTGGCTGGTCGTGGCCACGATTCTTGGCGCTTTCCAGCCAGGCATCGGCTTCCGCCAAGTAGAACTTCGTAGCGTAGAATTTAGGCTCTTCGCCCCCTCTGCTGCCCGTGACGTAAAACGCTCTGACTTTCAACATGAGCTGCTTCATGCGTTGCCGATGCGCTCGCAGGGCGGCCAGTTCTTGCGCATCCGTCTCAGCCAGAGCGCGTTCGGCTTCCAGCCATCGACGCGACCAGACGTAAACGTTCGACATCACCTCGGTGCCCACGTCATAAGACGCCCTGGTTGCCTCGAACGTCTTTGCCGCGGCCGCCGCCATGCGTTCCAACACCGGGTGATCGACGTTCAGTCTTCCGCGCGTCGCCTCCACCTCCTGGTCGACCGCCCCCGCCACGCGGGCGCCCAGCCGCCATTCGACGGCGCCGATCAAGGCCAACACACCAACGGAACCGATCAATACGCTCTGTTTCATCGTCGAATCCTCCGGAATGGCCCCAGTAAGCATGCGTTTAATGCGCGTCGATAGTCGCCTGCCGCCGATCGCTGCGCCCAACGGCGGACGCGGGTCGGCTTGCCCGATCCGCAACAAGACGCGCGCGTAGGCCACCGCGTCGCCGGGACCGCGGCGGTACACGGCGTCGTCGCAGGCCCACTCCCCACACTCGTCGAAATTGCGCACCGCCCACCAGCAAAACGGATTGAACCAATGCGCCAGTGCCAGACACCGCGCCGCCATCGACCACACGAGATCGCCACGGCCGACATGGGCCAATTCGTGTCGCAAAATTGCCCGCCGTTCCTGAGACGAAAGCTCGCGCCAAAGCGCCAGCGGCGCCAGCAGCCGATCTTCGCCCCACACTCGACAGACCAACGGCCCCAGTGCATCATTAACGCACAATCGCACGGGGTGTCGGACGGCGCATTCCGCCAGCGCTTCGCGCCATTCGGCCTGCCATTCCTCGGTGAGCGGCAGGCCGAAGGGAAGCTGACGTACAAAGCGGAGGTAGCCGATCGACCACCAGGCGACGATGGCCACTCCGCCCAGCAGCCAGACCGCCGCCAGCGCAATCGGCCAGCTCAACGCGGTGCCAGCAATATCGCGCGGTTCGTCTATTTTGACGGGCAAATCGCCGAGCGGCACGGGGTCGCTGCCGATCGCGCTGGGGACAGGGTCGCCGGAGGGCGCCACCTCGAGAACCTCGCTTGCCGGCGATGGGAACATTTGTCTGGCGAGGGGCGGCGCCTCATACCAAGGAATGGTTACGGTGGCCCTGACAAACAGCCAGCCGGTCAGCAGCACCATGCACCAAGCGGCCCGATGCACTGCCGGCGAGCGACATCGCAGCCCGCGCAAAAGAAGGAACGCCACGATCGCCGCCACCGCAAGGCAGACGCTGGTCCGCGCTAACGCATACAGCAGCATGGTGGCAGCTTGATTCATCGTCGCAGGCCCTTCATCGTTGCGGCCCTTTATTGCGCGGAGTCAAGCGGGCCTCGGCTTCGGCGATCAGTTGCTTCAACTCATCGACTTCAGCGGCGGAGAGGGAACGCTGGCGCACCAGGTGCGCCACCAGCGGCACGACGCCGCCGCTGAACCGTTTCACGAGCAGCTTGAGATCGCCGGCGCACACCTCGTCGCGCGAGACGGCGGCCGCATATCGGGCAGGCCGCTCTTCGCCCCGCGTCACCAGTCCTTTTTTCACCAGCCGGTTCAGCCGCGTCTGCACGGTGGTGTAGCCGATCGGCAGCCCCAAGGCCCGATGGGCCTGGGAGAGCGCGACCGCCCCCTCGCGCCACAGCATTTCCAGCAGTTCCATCTCGGCCGCCGAAAGCCGCGGCACCGCGGCCCGAGGGCCGCGACGGTTTTTCTTTACGACGTTTGTCATAGTACCGATTCTATGACAAACGTCGTAGTTGTCAAGCGTCTTTTTTTGGCCGGGATTCCGTCAAAACGCGAACAGCGAAGTTGTCGGCCCTTCCAACTCCCAATCGCTCGGCTAGACTATCGAAGCGGCCGGCCTTGTCGCCGAAACTTCTTCCGCGCGGCCGGTGTTCGCGATTGCTTTGCCAGTCGACTAGCTTCTGCATAGAATAGGGGCGTGCGGAGACCGTCCAAACGTCACGTTCTCGGCCGGGCGATAGCATGCCTTACGAAATCCTGTACTCCGACGAGGCTGTGAAGAAACTAAAGGGGCTTCGTGCGTTCGATCGTACGGCGATTCTGGACCAAATTGAGCAAGTGTTGGACACCAATCCAATGCAGGAAAGCAAGGCCCGTGTTAAAATGCTCCGCCAACCGGCCCCTACCCAATATCGACTTCGCGTGGGAGAGTTCCACGTGTTTTACGACGTGGTCGGTCAGTCGGTGCATGTTATCGAAATCTTGAGCAAGGCAGAGACGGCTTCATACCTGGAGGGATTATTGTGACGATGCAAACGATACACGATCTGCGCACGCCGATCGGCGAAATTCTTGACCGGGCCGGCACCAGTGGCCTTCTCGTGCAGGCTCAAGGCAAGGTGCCTTTCGCACTGATCCCGCTCGACGACGATGTTCTCGATCTCCTCATCGAGCGAAACCCGAAATTCATCGAGGAATGCGGGCAGATTCGACAGCGCATGCAGCAGGGTGGCTCGCACACGCAAGACGAGATCAAGGCGATGTTCGGTCGAGCATAGTCTCAAGCGAATAAGCTCGCTGACGATAAGGCGACTCAGGGCCAAGAGGGCCGACGCGGAGAGTCAATCGCTCACCCCAGCACTGTTGCTCGCCTTATTCCCCTTCCCCGCCCTCTTGATTCCAAGCTGTCTTTCCTGCGCGTCGAGGATTGCGTCGTGGCGATCGGCCTGCTTCTCCCAGCGGTCCATTAATTCGTCATACCTCAAGCCGGATTGGGCCTCGTCACTCGGCTGTTGTGGCGTTGACTAGCCCACCATCTCGTTCACCATCCGCACAAGGCGGATGGGGTCCGCCCCTCGGTCATCGACTGGGACGAACTCAACTTTAGGACACTACCGCCGTTCGCGGGAACGATTGGTGTGCCGGTAGCGACCACGCCGGAATTCTCACGAATTCCGCTACGGTCGGCTACTTGCGGAACATCGCATCCTTCTTGTTTCCCCGCGACAAAAGATATGCCAGCAGGTCGAGCACTTCCTCGTCGTTGAGCGGCTTCAATAGGCCGTCGGGCATCAGCGAGACCGGCGAAGGCTGCAGCGATTCGATGTTGTCGCGCCGCACCGTCAACGTCTTCGTCGCGTCTTCGGGGTTCGTCACCACGACCAGCGCGTCGTCGGTTTCCGAAAAAACGCGGCCGCTGACGAGCTGCCCGTCCTTGGTCTCGATCAGCGTGGCCCGGTATTGGTCGCTGATCACCTTGCTCGGCTCGATCATCGCCTCGCTCAGGTCCTTGACGGTGAACCGGGCCGCCAACTGCGTCAGGTCCGGACCCGTCGCGCCGCCGTCGCCGGCAAAGCGATGGCAGATCAGGCATCGCGCGGCCGCGAACATCTTCTTGCCGTTCTCGAAGTCGCGGCCCTTCAGCCCGTGGTCGGCCAGACCGATCAGGTCGGACACGTTGCGGTCGCGGCCCGGCCCGGCCGGCTTGGGCAATTCCGGCGGCTGATATGGCTTGCGGGCACCGAGGGCCTCCATCGCCAGCCGCTCGCGCTCGCTGGCGTTCTCGTATGCCTCGCGCTCGATGTTTCGCAAAAAACCCTGGAAGCTCGAACCGCCTTTCCAGGTTCCGGCACGCTCGAACCAGCCGAAGTACGCTTTGCGCTCGGCCATCGTCCAGCCTTCTTTCATGTTTCGCAAGGCGAAGGCGTAGTGAATTTGCGTCGGGTCGGGATGGTGGGCCAAGATCGATGCGACGGTGCCGCCGTAACCTTTGTTCCGTCCGAGGATTGCCCCCAGCTCGGTCGTCTGCGGCTTTGACGGCTGCTCCATAAAAGCCACGCCCTTACCGATGATCGTCGGCGAACGAAAGTAGACCAGCAGGTCGATCAACTCGCGATTCACCGGGTCGCTGTGAGTAGGGAAGAGCGGATCGAACTTGGCGATCAGCGAAAGCCGCAAGCTCTCGTCCGGCTCGCCCAGGCGGATGAAGACGAGTTGATACGCCCGTAACAACTCGATCTGCTGCGTTTCGGGCAACGCAGCCAGATCCAGGCGGTCGAGGGCGGCCAGCAACGGTCCGCGCAGCGATTTGTCGGCTTGCCGGGCCAGGCCGACCGCGCCGGTGATGAGCGCCTCGGCGTTGCTCTCGGCCAGCACGCGGTCTTGCCAGAGTTTGACGTCCTGGTTCTCCAAGGCGATACGGGCCGCGTAGCGAATGAACCGGTCGGGGTGAGCAAGATGCGGGAAAACGAACTCGATCGCCTGTGCCGGGTCGTCGGCCTGGCGGTGATAGGCTTCGATTTGGTGCCTCAATTTGCGCATTTCGGCCGAGCGGCTGTCGTGCGAGTCGACCGGGGCGGTCGGCTCCTGGCCGACGTAGGTCACGCGGAACAACTCCGACTGCGTGTTGCGGCCGCCGGTCGAGAAATAGAGCGCGCCGTCTTTTCCCACGGCCACGTCGGTCAAGGGGAGCGGAGAGCGGCCCAAAAACTCCTCTTTCACGCCCTGGTAGCTCGATCCCGCTGGTTCGGTGTGGACGGCGTACATGGTGCCGAAAGTCCAGTCGCAGATGAAAAATGCCCGCTGATACTTGGCGGGAAACTTCGTTCCGTAACCGAAGGCCGCGCCGACGGGCGAACCGGGTCCGATATCGACCACCGCCGGCAGGCTATCGACGTAATAGGCGGGCCACTTGCCTGTGCCGCTGCGCCAGCCGAACTCGCTGCCGCTGGTGGCATGCGACACGCGAGTGGGGCGATACCAAGGCGCGCCCATGTCCCACTCCATGTCGGCGTCGTAGACGAAGAGCTCGCCATCGGCGTTGAAGGCCATGTCGTAGGGATTGCGGTAGCCATTGCTGATGATGTCCCAGATTTTGCCGTCGGCATCGGTTTTCGCCACCCAACCGCCGGGCGCCAGAACGCCCACCCCAAAGCCGCCCGCGTCCCACTGGCGCGGCAAGAGCAGGTCTTCGCCCCAGTTGGTCGGCGCGCGGCTGCGGTGATCGGCACTGGGCGGCCCGCTGGGATCGAAGGGCGGACGCGTGAAGTTGCCCGCCAGATAATAGAGCGACTGGCCGTCGGGCGACAGCAGCACGGCGTGCGGGCCATGTTCGCCGCCGCCACGAATTTCCTTGAGTTTCTCGACCTGATCGAACTGGTCGTCGCCGTTGGTGTCTTTCACTCGATAAAGGCCGCTGCCGCCCGAAAAACCGTTGGCCGAAACATAGAGCGAGTCGAAAGCGTAGACCATGCCCTGGGCCGAGCTGATCTTGGCATCGAGCCGCTCGACTTTGGTCGGTTCGTGGGAGCCGATCGGCGGCAGGGTGATGCGGCACAGCCCTTTGTCGCCCTGATCGCTGGCGATCAATCGCCCCCTGTTGTCGAATGCGATCGAGACCCACGAGCCAAGCTCGTCTTTCGGCACCGTGAACAGGTGTTCGATCTGAAAGCCGGGCAAAACGTCGAAGGGGTGCTCGTCGGCCGGTGCCGATTCATCCGTGGCCTTGCCGCCGGCGGTGGGTGCGATCTTGGGCGGTTCGGTAAAGACCTTTTGCTCGCTGGCGGCGGTGCCGGCCCGACCCGTGGCGAGCACGGACATCAGGACAAAGTTAAAGGCAAGAATGCGACGCATGGGAATCGGTTCTCTGGGTGGGTTCAAGGGGGAGGGCCGGCGGCGACCGGTCTGGGGCGGGACAACGAATACTCTCACGGTAACTTCTCCGGTGCGCGCTTTCCACTGTCAGTTGCGGCCGACGTGCTGCGCGGCAGATTGGGCGAAGTGCGCCGGCCGCCTAGGGCGGCAGTCAGCGTGCAACGGATTTGCGGCCGATAACGGCTGTAGCACTCTCGCCGGGCCAGAACCGCTGCCTGGAGTGGTCGTCGTAAACCTGCACACTCACGACCGTTGATACAAATTAACAGCGCCACGGGAGTAGATCATGCCACGCTTGGTTTTTTGGCTGTACGACGCGTTGGGATTGTCGTCGCCCCATTCGAGCCAAAGGTCGAAGCCGGTCCGGCATAACGGCAAGTCCTCCCGTCGCCGTAACGTGGTAGGGCAAACGATATGCGGCGAGCGGCTGGAGCTGCGCTGCGTTCCGTCGGCGACTCCCATCGTCGCCACCGCCATTCCCGTGAGCGGCTTTGAGAACGCCCCGCTCACGAACGTTCCCGTGGCCAGCTTTACGCAGGGCGGCGGCACTGCACCAGCCAGCAACTTTGTGGCCACGGTTTTTTGGGGCGACGGCAGTTCGTCGGCCGGCACCATCGTCGAGTCGGGCACCAGCTATCTCGTTTACGGATCGCACACCTACACCGACGTCAGCAACGCTCCCATCGTCGTCGGCATCCAAGACGCCACCACGCCCTCGAACATCGCCTTGGTCACCGACCAGGCCACGATTCTCCCGCTGTTGCCCGACGGCACCCAAGGCACGGCCGACCAACGTTTCGTCTACGAAACGCTGAAAGACACGTTCCAACGTCCGATTTCGATGGACGAGATCAACTACTGGACCGCCCAGTATGAAAAGAACCACCAGGATCCTCAGACCTTCGCTTACATGTTGCTGGAGGTGACGCCGCCTTATGAATACGACCTCGACCAGATCGACAGCAGCTTTGAGACTTATCTGCACCGCGCCGCCGACCCCGCGGGCGAAAACTACTTCTTGACTCTGAAGCTCAATTCCCAGGGAACGACAAGCGGACCGGGAACCGAGACCCGGACCGCGGCCCTGCTGATCAACTCCGACGAATTCTATGCCGACGCGGGCGGCACGGTCGACGGATTCATCACCGCCGTGTTCGAAGACGCTCTCAAGCGGGCACCCAGCGCTTCGGATCTCGCGTTCTTCAGCGATCAACTGACGCACGGCCTGACGCGCATCGAGTTTGCCACCACGGTGTTGAACAGCTACGAATTCCAGGTGGAGCAGATCAACAGCTTGTTCGAGCGCTATCTTGGCCGGCCGGCCGATCCGGCCGGGCTGGCCGCGTTCATCAACAACGACGGTCTCGGATATGGAACCACCAGCAACACCGAGACGTTGATCGACACGCCCGAATTCTATAATCGGGCCGTCGGCCTGCCGCTGAACACGGTCGAGATCAGGGATTAACGTACTCGACGACCTTGAGTGCTCCAGCAATCCCGTAGGGCTCGAAGAACGAATGCTCGCTCCGCCGTTGCCAACGCTCCCGCGGCAGGGTGCTGCAGCCAGCGCTCGAAGTGCTCAAACACCGACTCGCTCGATTCGGCGGAACGGCATCCCGGCGCGCCGGGATTGCGTGCAGAGGATTGGCCGCGCACCTCGTTGGACGCGACAAACGTGTCGCCCGCGCTCAGGTGAGAACGTGAACCCCCGCCCGGCCAGCGGGCGGCATCGGCCGGAACAAAACTGACATCAGCACACACTCGTCGGCCGCGAGTTTATGCGCAGGCCAGGGTGGGACCAGCGAGCTTGCGAGCGCCGCCCACCGATTTGAGGCGTCAGGTTTCAGGCATCAGGCGTCAGCACAAACAACCTGACGCCTGACGATGGTGGGCCGGCGCTTGCAAGCTTGTATGTTCTTTTTCACCTAAAGGATACACCGCTGCCCTTGGCTCGTCTTCGTTCTACAATGACCTCTTTGGAATAGAACTGAGCCTAAATGTCCCTCATCACTCTGACCACCGACTTCGGCAGCGGCAGCCCCTACGTGGCGGCCATGAAGGGCGTGATCCTGTCGATCGACCCGGACGCGCGGATCGTCGATCTCACGCACGCGGTTCCCGCACAAGACGTGCGCCAAGGCGCGTTGGTGTTGGACGAAGTCACGCCCTGGTTTCCGGCCGGCACGGTCCACGTGGCGGTGGTCGATCCGGGCGTGGGCAGCCAACGGCGGATCGTCTATGCCGAGATCGGCGACCAGCGTTACGTCGCTCCCGACAACGGCCTGCTCGACCGCTTGGCCGCTCGCCGCCGGGTATGTAAAATAATCGCCGTTGCGGAGCGGGCATTTTGGTTGCCGGCGGTTTCGGCGACGTTCCACGGCCGCGACATCATGGCGCCGGTGGCGGCCCGCCTGAGTCGGGGCCTGGCCGCGGAGCAACTGGGGCCGCCGATCGAGAAACTGGTTACCCTTACATGGCCGGAGGTTGTCGTTTTGCCTCGTGAAATTCGTGGTACGGTCCAAAGCATCGACTCATTTGGAAACCTGATTACCGACATCACCGGGCCGATGCTGGCCGACGTGCCGCGCGACGAGAGCGTGCGCATCGCCTGCGACGAGCACGAGACGCTCGGCATCTACCGCACTTATTCCGACCAGCCTGCGATGACGTTGATGGCACTCGTCGGTTCCAGCGGCCGATTGGAGCTGGCGATTGTCGAAGACAGCGCCGCAGCCATGCTCGGCATCCGCACCGGCACGCCGGTGGTGGTGAGCTGGTAGGCTGTTAATACAGCTCGATCATCTGTTCGCCGCCGTGCGCCGGATTGCCGATCAGCCGCTGTCCCGCGGGATCGACGACAAAATCGAGCAGCTCGAGCGGCACTTGCCCGATCAGCACCGGGCAAGCGTCGGCCACCTCAGATACATCAACCGTGCAGTCTCGCCCCTGCACGGTGAGGCGAACGGTGCCGAAGACCTGTACCGTAACGTCGCCCGCAGTCGTCAGCGCGCGGCGAAAGCGAAGTGGCCGCAGGCCCAATTGTTCTATCAATCGTCTCGGCATCGAGAGCGTGGTGGCGCCCGTGTCGACCAGGGCCTCGGTCACCTCCAGCGACCGCACCTGATCAGGCCTGACCAGGCCTGTTTCAGCATTATAAAGATCATTGACGTTTTCTATCTTTGCCGGAACGAGCACCTTACCCATCAGCGAGATCTCCATGGAGGAACTCCAGACTTGTTTCGATAAGATCGGATGCCGCGCTAACGGCCGATCGCAGGCAGAGTGCATTATATCGCCGGCCAAGCCGATTGACGACGACTTGCGGCGACGCGAAGCGGACCGCGTCAGCCCCGGTTTCCTCTTCCCGTCAGACCGCTTATAATCGCTCTCTTTCGCTGGCTGAACGAGGAGCGCACATTGCTGATTGGTCCGGTTTTCACGCGCGAAGCGGTCACGGCGCCGCGTCGGGCAAGATTGTATATTGCGCGTGCCGCCTATGGCTCGGCCCTGCTGGTGCTCGTGACCACCGCCTGGCAGGTGCTGGCCGGCACACAAGAGGTCCGCAATCTCGGCGACTTGGCGCGCTTCGGCGCCACCGTGTTCGCCATTCTCGCCCCCCTTCAGCTTGCGGTGACCATGTTCTTCGCCGCTCTCTCGGCAGCCAGCGCCGTGGCGGCCGAAAAAGACCGCCAGACACTGACGTTGTTGTTGCTGACGCACCTCTCCAATGTCGAGCTCGTGCTGGGCAAACTGGCGGCGGCCATGCTCAACGTGGTCACCTTGATCGTCACCGCCCTGCCGCTGTTCATGCTGCTTACGCTGCTGGGCGGCGTCTCGTTCGAGCAGATCGGCCGCGTGTTCGCCGTGACGCTGGCCAGCGCCGTGGCCGCGGGCAGCCTCGGCTCGACCTTCGCCCTGTGGCGCGAAAAGACCTTTCAGACCCTGGCGATGACGGCCTTGTCGCTCGTGCTCTGGCTGGCGGCCAGCGAAGTGGCCGTGCAAGCGGCCGCCGCGAACGACCGGCCCGACCTGGCGGCCCTCGCCGCCGGATTCAGCCCCTGGCGAGCGATGCTCGAAGCGATACGCCCGTACCCGGACACCGTCGAAACGCTCGGCGCCGTCGGCAATCCGGTCTGGCTCTTCCTGCTGGTGGCCGCCGCCGCGACTATGCTGCTCAATGGGCTGGCGATCTGGCGCGTCCGCAAGTGGAATCCGCCGCAAGAGGCCGGCCGCCTGCCCGCCGGCATGAGCGAAGACGACCGGGCACGAGCGGCCGCGCCGGCCAAGGTGGTCAAATCGCGCGAAGTCTGGGACAACCCCATTCTCTGGCGAGAGGTCTGTACCTGGGCCTACGGGCGAAAGATGCTCATCGTGCGGCTGGCGTACGTCGTTCTGTTCGTGGTGGCGATGGGAGCACTTTATTCGCTCCTGCACCAGCCGGGCAGAGCCGAGCGCAGCGACCTGGCGGCCGTCGTCGTTCCCTTCCTGGTGCTGAGCCTGGTGTTGCTCAATGCCCAGTCGGTCACCGCGTTGACCAGCGAACGCGACGCGCGGGCCCTCGACCTGCTGCTGGTGACCGACCTGACGCCGCAAGAGTTCATTTCCGGCAAGCTGGGCGGCATCCTTTACAATACGAAGGAGATGGTCGTCTTGCCGCTGGTGCTGTGCGGCTATCTCTGGTCCGGCGACGCCATCTCGCTGGAGAACGTGACCTACCTGTCGCTCGGTTGGCTGGTGCTTTGCTTCTTCGCGGCCATGCTCGGCGTTCACGTGGGCATGACGTATGCCAGCTCGCGCGGCGCGATCGCGGTGAGTCTGGGCACGGTGTTTTTCTTGTTTGTCGGCGTGGCGGTCTGCATGCGGATCATGGTGGCGTTCAGCAGCTCGTTTCAGGTGCAGCTCCAGCCGTTCTTGGCGTTCATGGTGGGCGGCGGCATCGGCCTTTATGTGGCGTTGGGCATCCGCAATCCCTCGCCTGCGATTCTGGCGGCATCGTTCGGTTGCCCGTTCGCCATTTTCTATGCGATCACCAGCTTCCTCTTGGGCTACACGTTGGCGGTGTTTTTGGTGCTGTCGTTCATGTTCGGCTTCACGACGGCGGCGATGCTGGTGCCGGCGCTGTTCGAATTCGACGTGGCCACCGGCCGCACGCTGGGCGGAGAAGAGTAGCCCTGCGGCATCCGCCGAGGCCCGGCCATTAACAACGGCACGGCCAGCGGAGCGCTGAACCTCAGTGGCAATGCTTCCCTGAGTTTTGCCGCGGGCTTAGGAACGTCCTGTTGCCTGGCCTAACGCCCAACGCCCAACGCCTAAACATGGTGGGCCGGCGCTCGCAGGCTCGCTCGCTCCCACACTACGTCCCGACGCCGCTCGAAGCTTAGCGACGATCGGAGTTCACCGGCGGAACAGAGGCGGCTTTCACGCCGGCGCCGTTGGGAACGCGAGCGATGTTACGAGGACGATTGGCATCCAACTGCCGCACACCGCCCACTTCCAGCGACGACGTCGAAGATGTGAGGGCCGGGGCCGGATTGGCCGCCACCGTCGGCGCCTGAGAACTCACAAGCTGGCGGCTCACCAGCACGTCATGGTCGACGAGGCGCTGCGTGGTAACGGGCACGCGCACCGTGCGCGTGACCGGTACGAGGTTCCGTTGCGTCACCGGCACTTTGACCACTTCGGTGCGGGCCTCCAAGAAGGTGCGGGGCACCAGGCGCTGCGCCAAATACGGCTGCGCAAAGGGATTGAAGCGGTTGACCCAATACGATTCCCAGCGATATTCCGTCACCGGAGCATAATACGTCCGGTAGGTGTCGCACACCTGCACGTCGTAGTGTTCTTGGTAAGACGTCTGCTGCTGGTCGACGCACTGCGTCTCCGACACGGGGTAACGGACCGTGCGATGGACCTCGCGCCATTGCTGGCCGCCGGGATCAACCACGTCGCGCACCTCGTCGGCCGCCGACAGTCGCACCGTAAACAAGACGATCGGTAGAATGGCCTGGGCCAAATTGTCTCGCAGCATCATGCTGACTGGCTCCCTTTCCGTGGAATTTGGGCGCGCCGCGCCCCTGGCCTTAAATCGGCAACTTGCCTATAAAGACCTTAATCGGAATCGTTTTTTCCGCGGGAGAAGAATGGGAAAGCTGGGAAACCGAACATGATCAGCAAGGAGTTGCTCGACATTCTGGTTTGTCCCGAGCTGCGCACGCCGTTGAGTCTGGCCGACGAGCGACTGCTGGCGACGCTGAACCGGGCCGTGGCCGAAAGGCGGTTGAAAAACCGTGCGGGCGAGACCGTCGAAAGACCGCTCGACGGCGGACTGGTGCGCGACGACGGGGCCGTGGTTTACCCGGTGGTCGACGGCATCCCCATCATGCTCGTCGACGAAGCCATTCCGCTCGAACAGGTGCGGGCACAACCATGAGCGCCAAGACGATTTTCCAGCGGATTATCGACCGAGAGGTTCCCGCCGACATCGTCTATGAAGACGATGCGTGTCTGGCTTTCCGCGACATTGCGCCGCAGGCGCCGACGCACGTTCTGCTGATTCCCAAGAAGCCCATCGCGTCGTTCGACGAACTGACCGACGCCGACGGGCCGCTCTTGGGGCACATGCTGCTGGTGATCGGCAAGTTGGCCGGCGATCTGGCGCTTGAGGGCGGCTACCGCGTCGTGGCCAACTGTGGACCCGCCGCCGGTCAATCGGTCGATCACCTGCACTTTCACCTGTTGGGCGGCCGGCCGCTGAGCTGGCCACCGGGATGACGCGCCTATTCCGGCTCATCGGCGATCACCGCCGCAACGAGCGCACGCACGCCGGGCGTCAAGTGGAACCACTCGCCGCCGAGGTGAAAGTTCGCCAGCCGGCGATGCAACGAGGCCTCGCGGGCCCGGCCGCCGGCGACCCTGCCCAGAAGCCTCAGCGGCCCTGGAAACGACGCCGCAAGCTGGCCGAAACGTTTGCCGACGTCGCGCGACACCCCGATCTTGACGCGATCGGCGCCCACCGCCTCGACAAAGTAGACCTCGTCGGACGTGCCGCCGCATTCGCCGGCGTCGAGCAGCAGGTCGGTCGCCAGGGCGTTGATCCGCTCGGCCAACCCCGCCGCGTGGGCGCCGGCGGCCAGCCCGGCCACGGCGCCGGCGAGCTTGCGCAAGCGGCGGGCGGCGACGAACGACAACCGGCGACGCGCCGCCGGGTCGTCCGCCGACCCGGCGGGCGTACCGGCGAGGGCGGGCGCGCCCTCCGCCGCGGCGGACGGCTCCGTGAACACCACGCCGCGGATGGCGCGCAACAGCGCCGTCTGCGACCGATGCGACACGCGTGTCGCATCGATGCCGCTGGCGGGCAAGTGCCGCGCGACGCGCATATAGCGCTGCGCCGTGCGGACCGAGCCCTCGAAATTGTTCCGCAACCAGCGGAGCCAGCCCCCTTCTTCGCACAGATCGCGCGCCTGGACCAGCGCGTGCCCGGCCGCCACGACGTGCGCCATCGCGGCGCCGGCCGCCGCCACCGCCCAGCGGTGGCTTTGGTTGGCGGATTTCGCCAGCAGCGCCAGCGTGGTTCGCCGGTCGTCGGCCATCTGCGTCAGCCAGTTGGTGGCAGCCTTATTCGTCATGGCCGGCCTCGCTTTCCGTTGGTGGTGTAGGCGTCTCGCCTGCAAGTCGGTACTTCAATCTGCTTTTGGCGGCCGTTGCCCCTCCGCGGGCGGGCACCGGTCGCTCGACGACAAACGTCCATTGGCCGGCGGCCTGCAGCGCCTCGGCCTCGTCGATCTCCTTGTCGAGCATCGTCTGCAGCCGCGATGCCGCGCTGTGGACGGTCGCCGCCTCTTGGACCAGGCCATAGCCGTGGGCGACCAGATCGCTCATCATCGCGTCGAGGGAGTTGACCAGGCGCAGGGCCTCGCGGACGAACGTGCCCGAGGCCCGCCACACGGGACCGGTGCGCCGGCGCTTGCCGCCCGCACTTGCGCCGCGCGCGGCCGGAGCGGCGACGGCACTTTGGCTGCGCGCAGCCAAACTGGCCGCGTCCGGCTCCGGTTCGTCCGTCTGAACGATCGCCGCAAGTGCTTTCACGGCCTGCCGTTGCGACGAAAAGCCCTGGGGGTGCTGTGCGGTCAGCCGCGACCAGTTGCGGGCGAGCTGCATGTAGGTGCGCGCGGTCCGCGGCGACAGCCGCTGGTCTTCGTTCTGTTGGAAGTGCAATTCGAAGAAGCCCTCCCACTGGCCGTACTCGCAGAGGTCGTAGGCTTTGACGAGCGCCTGGCCCGACTTGACGGCATGTTGCACGGCGTTCATGGCGTCCCGCTCGGCCCGCTGATGTTCGCGCAGCGCTTGCCGCGCGAGCTTGTGCGCCGCTTCCGGGAACTGGGTGGGATCGACTGGAACTTTCGCAATTTCACCTGACATCGTTGAAACTCCTTAAAGAGAAAAGTGGCATATGCACGTAACTGTACATAGAAGTTCCATGATGTCAATAGGCTGTTGAAAAAATTTTAATCCATGACATTCATTGGCGGGAACCACTGCTCGTTTTCTTTTCCCCTGCCGGCAATACGGCGCGGCGGGGCCGAAAAATTCCACAATTCTTGGGCCTGGGCGGGAAAGTTGTCGCTGCGACCGGCCACGATTGGGGCGCGCGCCGAGGGCACTGTCGGGCCCGGTGATTCTGGCGGTGAAATGGTAAGCTATTGTCTTGCGACCGCCCGCGATCCTGGGAACCCAAAGCCTATGGCAGACAATCGAGTGCTCATCAACATCGATCAAATCGAGCCGTTGATCCTCGACATTCGAGGTCAGAAGGTCTTGCTGGACAAGGACTTGGCGGCCTTGTACGGGGTTCCGACGCGGCGACTCAACGAGCAGGTCCGGCGCAACCGAAACCGGTTTCCGGATGATTTCATGTTTCAGTTGACCAAAGAGGAGCTTGAGAATTGGAAGTCGCAAATTGCGACATCCAATTCCGCCGTGCGAATGGGGCTACGCCCCAAAAGCCGAAACGACGCATCGGCTTCGCCAGCAACGAACCGACGGAGTCAGACGGGGTCACCGCTAAATCCGTTCAATGCCGCATCTCGCCCAGCGGCGCGGCCGGCACCTACGTCGGGCGGAGGTGAAATGGTATGCTATGGTCTTGCGATATCCCCGGCCTTTTTACGCGGGAGGGTGTTATGGTCTCGAAGCGAGTACAAGTGCTGATCGTGGTGGGGTTGTTGCTGGCGAGCGCGGCATGGAGGGCGGCGCCGGGGAAAGGGGTCGCCAAGGCGATCGACGATGCCAAGGTGAAGGTGGCCGCCAATGTGTACGCGCAGATGTCGATGCGCAGGAGCAACAACGAGCAGTACGACATCGAAGACTTGGCGCTTTGGTCGCGGCATCTTTTCGATGCCGAGCTCGATGTGGCGGAGGACGACAACGAGCGGTTGGCCGTCTACGAGGCGCAACTGAAGCGGACCGCCGAACTGGCCAGGACGGCCCGGGCCTTTGCCGCCAACGGTCAGGCGCCGGAATCGGAAGCGTTGGCCGCCGAGTATTATCGTCTGGAGGCCGAATCGCAATTGGCCAAGGCCAAGGCGGGGTTGCGCTGAGCAGGCGCGAGTGATACGACTACGTCATTGCTTGCGCGCGAAAACGTGCGTCGTCCATTCATCCCAGTCGGCTCCCGCGGGAGCGTCGGCGTCGCACGTTGCCGGCGATCCGCCTTCGGCAGGCAACGGCGACGAGAGAAAGTCGGGGTCGTTCAAGTCCGGCAGGCCGTCCTTCATCTTGACTTCGAGATAGAGCAAGCCATCGTCGAGCTTCAGGCGGGCATAGCACTTGCTCATATCGCCCGGGTCATATCGGTCTTCGTGGTGCCAGGCTTTGCCGCAAATCTTGCCGTCGTGTTCGTGCATACCGAAGAACCGGTACTCGGAGCCGTCCTTCCCCACGGCTTCGTTGCCCGTAATGGTCATCTCGGACAACATGCCGCCGAATTGCGGGTTCTGTGCATAGAACGCGCGGATGGCCCCAATCTGCTCATCGCTGGCTCCGGCGGCTTGGTGAGCTTCGAGCGTCTTGTCGAGGTCCAGCACCCAGGTGCCCGCAAATGGCGATAGCAATGCGCTCTGGCCCGGCGGGCCAAAGGGTCCCTCGCCAGGCGCCGCGCCGCCGGGGCCGCCGCCAAGCTGAGGGCCGTTGGCGCCGCAACCGGCTTCCACAAGCAGCGGTAGGTAGATCGCGACGACTCGTCGAATAGTCCACGCCGACGATTTCGCCGTCTTTCTCACGGTAATCCTCCACGTTTTCAAGGTCGAGCCAATAGCAACGCCACGAAATGGCCAGCCCACGATGAACGGAAACCGTCGCATCACAGGGCGAAGTTTACCGCGCGTGGCGGCCGATTAGCCAGCCGGCTGCGATTTCTTGGGCAGCCGCTCGATTTTCCCGCGCAAATGGGCTTTTTTGGGCAAAGCCCCAACACCGTCAGGACCGCCGCGGATCTGCCCGGTAGACCGCGCTTGGGCTGCTGAGCGAGCACGCGGGCTCACGCGATGATCTCTTTCATCGGCTCGCCGTAATCAATCTCCAGCCGCTTGTGGCCCGGCACTTCCAGCCGCCGGGCGTCGAGACCGAGCTGCGGGGCGGAGCGATTAACCGCCGTCGATGCTCTTCGGGCGGCGCTTCGCTTTCACTTTCCTACTAGCTTTCGCATTTCGGTCTTGGCCGAATTCTTTCCA
The DNA here is from genome assembly GCA_035533075.1 of Pirellulales bacterium. Classification (NCBI taxonomy): domain Bacteria; kingdom Pseudomonadati; phylum Planctomycetota; class Planctomycetia; order Pirellulales; species Pirellulales bacterium. The sequence continues at coordinate 19,315 of DATLUO010000121.1, forward strand.
CAATTCGTCACGCGATATCCCTCGGCCCTCGCGGATGGACTGCCGTGACTTGGCGAGAATCGCTTGCAATCGCGGTGAGTTTGCCATTAAGACCCGCTCGATCTCATCGTCGTCCTCGATTCCCACTAGGACGGCGACTGGCTTGCCATTGCGTGTCACTACGACTGGCGCGGATTCACAGGCCTTAACGAATGCGCTAAATTGCGACTTCACCTCGCCCATCGAAGCAGTCTTCATAGTTCAATCTCCTCTCCGCCAACGATTAGGCGATTTCTCCGTTTCTCGCCAATGGCCAAAACGTGGACCGTGCGCTCTTCCTCATCGACGCCGTAAAGCACACGGAAACGGTTTTGCGGTCCAAGGCGAATTTCCCAGTGCGCCGAAAATGCTGCCGGGGTCCGCAAGGGTTTGCGATTCCGGGTTTCGACATTCGGTTCGAATTCGAGTTGTTCATCGATCGTCTGTAAGATCAGCGCGTGATACTTGGCATCGATGGCCTTGAGATGCGCGCGGATCTCATGGCCAAATTTCAACTCATAAGGCGGCTTCGCCATACTCTATTGATTCTGGCTGTAACTCGCCGTTCGTCAAGGCTGGCATCTCCCCCATGACAGGCGAAACAGCGTTCTTTAAGTAGGGTGCATAATCCGCTCTAACCGTTTTGCTTGCCGACACCGTCAGAGCCGCTACGGAGCTGCCCGGCAGGGCGACGATTTTTGCCTTTCTGCCCGGTGGCCGTGTCGCCCAGATCGTCGCGCGCCCGGTCGGCCAACGCCTTCAGCCGGCGGACTTCTTCGGGATGCTCGGCAGCGACGTTCTTGGTTTCGCCCGGATCGCTCTCAAGGTCGAACAACGACAGCTCGATGCGTCGCTGCTCGTACTTCGCGGGCAGGCCGCCGTGGCCGCCGCCGGCCGCAAGACTGCGGTAGGCGTGAGGCAGGTGCAGCTTCCAGCGACCGCTGCGGACGCCTTGTAGCTCGCCGCCCCAGTAGAAATAGAGCGCGTCGTGCGGACTCTTGGCGCCGGGCTGTGCCGAAATCAGCGGCCAGATGTCCAAGCCATCGATGATGCGATCGTCGGGTACGCTCGCGCCGGCCAGCCGGGCCAGCGTGGGCAGCAGGTCGATGGTCATGGCCGGTTCGCGGCAAACGGTGCCGGCGGGAATCTTGCCCGGCCACCGCATCAAGCACGGCTCGCGCACGCCGCCGTCGAACGAGGTGCCTTTGCCCTCGCGCAAGGGGCCGGCCGAACCGGCATGGTCGCCGTAGCTCAGCCACGGGCCGTTGTCGGACGTGAAGATCACCAGCGTCCGCTCGTCGAGTTTCAGACGCGCCAGCGTTTCCAGCACCCGCCCCACCGACCAGTCGACCTCCTCGATCACGTCGCCAAACAGCCCGCGCGGCGTCTTGCCGCGGAACTTGTCGGAAACGAAGAGCGGCACGTGCGGCATGTTGTGAGCCAGGTAGACGAAGAACGGCCGCTCGCGATGCCGCTCGATAAAGCGCACCGCGTGCTCGGCGTACCAGGTGGTGAGCCGGCTCTGGTCGGGATTGAGCTCGATCGGCTTTTCGCCTTCGATGAGCGGCAGGTCGGGGAAGGCCCTCGTTTCGGGATGCTTGGGCCACATATCGTTCGAGTAGGGCAGCCCGAAGTATTCGTCAAAGCCGTGCCGCGTGGGCAGAAACTGCGGATGATGGCCGAGATGCCACTTGCCGTAGATGGCCGTCGCGTAGCCGCGGCCCTTGAGCAGCTCGGCCAGGGTCGTCTCGTCGTCGTTGATGCCGTGCCGGTCTTTCGGCCCCAGCGCGCCAAGGATGCCGACGCGGTTCGAGTAGCAGCCGGTCAACAGCGCCGCCCGCGATGCCGAGCAGACCGCCTGAGCCACATAGAAATCGGTGAAGCGAACGCCTTCTTTTGCCAGCCGGTCGAGGTTGGGCGTGCGGTAGCCTTGTGCCCCATAACAACCGAGGTCGCCGTAGCCAAGATCGTCGGCGAAGACGAGCACGATATTGGGCGGCGCCGCGTCGTCGGCAAACGCCGGCACGCACCAAAAGACAACGGCCGTAAACGCGGCGATCGCATGGATCATCGTCATTAGGTCACCTCCGCTGGCTGGGTTGGATATTCGCTGGGGACGTATAGCGATTCATCTCTGATTGCCGCCTATACTTCAGGCGGCCGAGAATGAAACATTCGCGGTGGCTGGGGCAGAGCTTGGCCAGGTGGAAGGTGGCACGATGTTCGTCTCGGCGGCCAAGCGATGCCCCGGTTGGGTAATGGCCTATTCCTGTGTGGCTGGCGCACTGAGGTCATGTATCACAACGCCCTCGGCCCACCCATCAGCTGTCATCGTTCGCTTTTGCCAGGATGCGCCGGTAAAGAACGCAGCCACGACGAGCATGGCCACGAACAACCACTTCAAGCTGAACTGAAAACGGCTGCGCATGAGGGTATTATCCAGCTTTGCCCTGTCGGCTACAATGTCGGCATTGCCCCTGTGGTGGAACTAGGCAGACACGCTGGGCTGATTGCGGCTTTCTCGCGAGAGCCTCAATCAGCCCCAGTGCCGCAAGGCGTGCGGGTTCGATTCCCGCCGGGGGTACTCAAAGCCTTATTCCAGCCTCCGCCAGAAAGTCTATGGGGCTGGCCCACCCGACTTTGAGCGCGTTGCAGACGTCTGGTATTTTGGGCGGCTTGCTGGCCCGTCGATTGGGCGCCGACACTTCGTCTGTCACAACGATTGCGCCACGCGACATGGCTTCGGCGATAACCCAGGGGTCCGAGGCATTCGCGTGGCCACTTTCAGCCGCGAAATTCGGGAAGTGGCCCATTATGTGTTGCATGTTCGCTATGACCTGATCGTCTGGCTCGAAAAAGAACTGCTTTCGTTGCGTTGCCCAGACGAGCAGAGGGTCTCGTTGCTTCTTTAGGTCGTCAAACACTTCTCTGCACGAGAAGACATTTCCAGCATAAAGAAGCTTGTCAATTTCTTCCCAAAGCGTCGGGAATACGTCTCTCCGGTAGCGCTTCCACCAGCCGTTGTTCAGAAAGCTCGTGTCTAAGCAGAATAGCGTCGCAATCACGACATGCCGCTCTCCTCCGATTGCATCTGCACCGGATAAAGAGAATGCACCATCGGTGCGAGATGTTTGAGGGGCATGTTCAAAAGTGTCGTAACCTGACCGCCGTGAATCTCTCCAGAATCAAAAGCCGAAACAACCAGCCGCGCGAAAGACGGACCGGAACGAGACAGTACAAGCCGGTATTGTGGGATGGGCCTGTCGCTTGATTCTGCGGCCTCAGCCTCTGGTTTTGGGTGAAACATCGCCCACCTGTTTGAAAGCCAGTCATTATCGGCCATCCCAAGTTCGGCCAGCCGTATTGCCATGACAGCTCGGCTAACCCTATAGCGATTTGCGAATTGCGATACAACGCTCTCCTCATTGTTCTCCCAGTTATTCGGCACCCGAATAACAATGTCGTCGCTTGGAATTAGAACCTCCGCCGCAACTTTATTGCAGAACCGTTCGACGTTAGATTGTGGGGCAAGCGCCGAAGTAATGGCGTCCCCGGTGGTAATCGCCGATTCTCCCAGCGCAATATGCACTACCTCATGGATCAAGGTGAAACACTTGGCCGTGTTGGCATCGCGACTATTGATAAGGGCAACGGGTGCGTAATCGTCGGCGATAGCGCAGCCGCTTATCTCATTAGCTCGATTGGACTGAAACACGAAAACGCCAATCTGCTCACAAGCATCACGCCACATCGTAAACGCTTCGAGTTCATCGCGGCAACCAAATTGTCGCTCTAAACTGACCCCTAGTAGCGCACGCAACTTTACGCCAACATCCTTGGTGCTATCCGACACCTTGACCGAGCGAACAACATCGCACTTTGGTGAATCCGAATCGCGCAGATATTCCGAAGCCCACTGCTGCCGTTCCTTAGCGGCCCGGATGGCATAGAGGAGAGCAGGCGAGAAGCGACGGCTAGCGTCACGTCGAATCCGAAAGTCGCGGACGTTGAATTCTTTGGGAGGTGCCGGCAAGTAAAAGACCATCAGCGGTCTTCTGTATCTCTTAGCCAGCTTTCGCAGCCTAGGGAGGGACGGACTTTCTTTTCCTGATTCCCAGTCAAGAATGTCCTGCTCGGAAAAGCTCTCGAATTTTGCGACCGCCTCGACGGAATACCCAGCCCTCTCCCTCGCCCATTTGATCATCCGAGGCGTTGCGTTGGAAGAAACTCGTGGCATATTCGGCGAACCCCAACACCAAGAAGGCCATCCTTACCTTATTTATCAGCGTTTCGGCAACAGCCTCCTTAAACGGCTTCAATTATAGGGCGCAAGTGCAACGATGTCAACAAGTTGCGCCTTCTTTTTTTACGATACCAAGGCCGCCTCCATTTCGGAGAGCGATCCGCGCCTTGGCGGCGCAGGCGACTTATAACCGCCCGCAGGGGCGCTTTTGCGCTGGGTTCGATTCCCCCCTCTCTCCGCTAGTCCCGCCTGGACTCGCGTTTAGATGCCTTCGTCAGCCGCTCCCGAATCCACGTGCATGGTATGCCTTTCGGTTTGGGCCGCGTGAAGTATAGCTTAGCGGCGAACGCGCCCGGAGGCGATGCCCGACATCAACGTTGTGACCTCCGGCAGGCTGACGTAACTGAAATCGCCCTTGATCGAGTGCTTCAAGCAGCTCGCGGCGACGGCGAACTGCAAGGCTTGTTGCGGGGCCGCGAATTCGGTGGAGTGCAGGGCGTAGAGCAGTCCGGCTGCGAATGCGTCGCCCGCCCCGACACGATCGACGATGTCGCGAATCTCATAAGGCCGATAGCCGCCGTCGGCGTCGAGGGGGGCAAAGCAGGCGCGGTCGGCCGGCACGTCGAACAACATGGCGCCCCAATTGTTGTGATCGGCCGAGATGCTCTCGCGAAGCGTGATCGCCACCTGCGAAAGACTGGGAAACTGCCTGGCAATTTCGCGGGCCACCTGCTCGTAGGCGGCCGGGTTGACGCGGCCCGCTTCCACCGAGGCGCCCGCGGCGTGGATGCCGAGCACGTCGCCGGCGTCTTCCTCGTTGGCCACGAGCAGCTTGACGTGCGGCAAGATTTGCGTCATGCACTCATGGGCAAGCTGCCGGGCATTGAAGCCCGGCTTCCAGCGCCAAAGCTTGTTGCGAAAGTTGAGATCGCACGACACGTGGATGCCGCGGTGGTGGGCCTTCCGGACCAGTTCCAGCGTCGCCAAATAAGCGTTCTCGCTCAGCGACGGGGTGATGCCCGTGACGTGGACCCACGTGGCGCCTTCGAGCGCGCGCTCGAAATCGTATTCCTGGGCCGCGGCCAGACTGATGGCGCTGTGATCGCGATCGTACACCACGAGCGAGCTGCGCTGGTTGGCGCCGGTCTCGACGAAAAAGACGCCCAGCCGTCCGACCTCGCGGCGCACGATCAAGTCGGTATCGACGCCCAAGCCGCGCAACACGGCCGCCAGCGCCTCGCCGATCGGGTTCGAGGGCAGCGCCGTGACGTAGCGGCAGCGTTGGCCCCACATGGCCAAGGCGGCACAGACGTTGGCTTCCGCGCCGGCAAAGGTCGCGTCGAGCCGGCCCGGCAAAACCTGCCGGAACCGCAAATGGCCCTCGGGCGCCAAGCGCAACATGATTTCGCCGAATGCCAAGAACATGGTTTCTCCGCCTGTGTTTCGTTTCTTGTAGGGTGGAAAAAGCGAGCTTGCGAGCGCCGGCCGACCATCGCCGCGATTTTGGATTTTCGATTTTGGATTCCAGCAATCGAAAATCCAAAATCCAAAATCCAAAATCGTGGTGGGCTTCATTCACGTTGGTTCCTCATTGCGGCAGTTCGCGTCCCTTCGTCTCAGGAGCGATCAAAAGTACGGCGATGCCGATCAAGAACAGCCCGCTCAGCCACAAGCAGGCGTCCTCCATCGACATGTTCCAGTGGTGCTGCATCCAGCCGTTGGCGACCAACATCGGCCCGGCCAGCAGGCGTGCGACGTTGAAACAAAAACCGCCGCCCGTGCCGCGCAACCGCGTGGGATAAAGCTCCGGAAAGTAAATCGCAAACCCCGCATGCATGCCCAACGTCAAAAAGCCGAAGCCGCCCAACAGCACGATCTGCAGCAAGTCCGACCACTGCGTCCAGCCCAGGGGCAAGCCAAACACGAGCGCCGTGCTGGCCACGCCGCCAAGCTGAAAGAACAAAAACGCCGGCCGCCGCCCGAACCTTTCGCAAAGCGGCCCGAACGAGAGCAGCCCCAGTCCGCCGCCCGTCGTCACGATCAGCATGCCCAGCATCTCCCAGCTTTTCATTTGTGAACTGTAGGAGCCGAGCAAAAAGTTACGGTCCTTCTCGGCGATCTTGCGAAGCGCCTCTTCGGTTTCTTCGTCGGTTTCGACGACCGACGCGGACTGTTTGCCCGACCAGTATTCCCAAGCGCTCACCGGCACATGGCTCGGATTGCCGGCCACCATCTGCGCCAGGTAAGCGTGCTCGCGGTCGCGTTTCAACACTTCCTTGCCGTAAATATGGATGCCCCAGAACGTGGCCAGACCGACTGTGGCCAGGCCGACGCCGACGAGCGTGCGCCGCCAACGGCCTTCCACAAAAAGTTCTCGAAAGCGTCCCAGCCGCTGGCCCAGCCCCGCGGCGGCGGCCTCACGGGCGTGCTGCCAACTCTCCGGTTCGTGCAAGCTCCAGCGGATCCAAAGCGTGAGCAGCGCGGGAGCGGCGCCGACGCCGAATCCCCACCGCCAGCCGATGTTTGGGTTGCCGACGAGCCATTGTCCGGCGGCGATGGCCATGTAGGTGCCCAACACGCTGGAGGCGTGAAAGATGCCCAGCGATCGTGCCCGTGCCGCCTTGGGAAAGACCTCGGCCACCAGCGCGCTGGCCACCGCCCACTCGCCGCCCACGCCCATGGCCACCACAAATCGCAGCCCTGCCAACTCCCACCAGGTACGCGCGAAGGCCGAGACGGACGTAAACAGCGAGTAGACGAGGATCGTATAGATCATCGTCTTGGTCCGCCCGATGCGGTCGCTGAGCATGCCGAAGGCCACGCCGCCCACGGCCCCGCCCAGAAGAAAGGCGGCGAAGGTCAGATTCGCGAAGTAAGCAATCGTCTGCCGCGGGGTATCTTTCGGCAACAGTTCGGGCATCGCCTCGTTCATGCTGGCGACGAAGATCTGCCCTTCGAAGACGTCGAACACCCAGCCGAGCGAAGCGATCGCCAGCGCCAGCCATTGATAGCGGCTGACTTCGGCATACCAGGGTGTGTTGTCGAGAGGCCGTTCCACGGGCACGATTGTGCCACTAAGCGCGTGGCGTTGGCAAGTGGCTGCGAACTTTCCGCTGCGACGTAGGGTGGGACCAGCGAGCTTGCGAGCGCCGGCCCACCATCGCCGCAATTCTGGATTTTGGATTACGTCAATCGAAAATGCAAAATCCAAAATCGTGGTGGGCCGGCGCTCGCAAGCTCGCTGGTCCCACCCTACACGCTGCCGTGCAGAATCAGCAGAGCGGGATGCCAACACTTCCGGCCAACGGCGTTCCGCTTGTGGAGCAAGCGGGCTGCTTCCCTCCCGCTTGCGGAGCAAGCGGGCTACTTAGTCCCACCACCAGGCCGACCGCTGCAGCTTCTCCGGAGCCGATCGCTGCTGCTGGCTGCCAAGCTCGCCCTGCCGGTCCGTGACGATCGCGTCGGGCACCACCAGCGACCGGCAATTGACCGTCACGCCGCCACTGATGGCCGCCAGAATATCCACGCGATTCCCGCGATTCACAGCGCGGTGGTTCAGCACGGTGTCGACTTCGCGCGGCGCCGGTCCGTGGGCCACGGCGTATTGGTTGGGGTCGCCCAGCGAAAGGAGATGCCAACCGATGCGGTCGGCAAGGGCCTCCGACCGCAACAGCGAGGCGGTCAATGCCAGATCGAAAATGTTCTGCAGGTCGGCATACACCGGGTACTTCTTTGCCAGGGCCTCGAAGTGCTTGGTGAAGCGGTGAGCGAACTCCGCGTTGAGCGGGTCGGACTGGCCGGTGTGGACCTGCTGGCCCGTGGCCGTGAGCAGCTCGTTTTCGCTGAGCACTTTCACGCCCTGCCCGCGAAGCTCGAACACGTTTCGATCGGCATTCGTCGCCAGCGCTTCATAGTTGACGGTAAACCACCAGCGCAGCACGTCGAGCGACTGGGCCCCTTTGCCGGCCGATTTCAGCATGTCGAGATAGCTGGGCACGTCGACCGTGCCTTCTTCCAGTCCGATGCCGACCAGTTTCATGCGATAATCGGCCTCCACGATGGCCTGCGCCACGCGGGTGCGCGGGTCGATGCCGAAGACTTCGACTTTCTGCCGGCCGAGTTGGCCGCGCAGCTCGGCCAGCCATTTTCCTCTCGTGCCCGGCTTGAGCGGCTTGCCGCTCGACGCCTGCAAAAACGCCTTGGCCTTCGCCAGCCCTTCCGCGGTGGGCGTGATGGAGCAGCCGAATTCGCCGTCGCGCGAGTTGAGCACGTGCCGCAAGATGACGACCAGGTCGTCCAACTGCACGACCGGCCGCCCGCCGTCGGCGCCGACCAGCCGGTTCTCGCGGTCGAGCGTCCAATCACCGGCCGGCCCGGCCAACACCAGGTCGCCCGTATCGGGATAGACAAGCACATAGCGGATGCGTTGCAGTCCGGCGAGCACTTGCATCTCTTCGTCGAGCGGCTGCCCTGCCGCCAGCCGCAACTGAATCTCGCGTTCCAGCCGCGGCAGCGAGATTTTTCGCAGCGGCGACGACTGGCGGACGCGGCCGTCGGCAGCCGCATGGGCCACGCTTTGCCGCAACTGGTTCAGCCGGTTGCCGCCGTCCTTGTCGACCACGGGGTGGACCACGCCGAGAGCATCGACGTAAACGCCGTTGCGATATTCCTTGATGGCGCCGGGACCGCCGACTTCGTCCCAGGTGGTCGGCGCGACGGTGGACGTAATGAGTTCGATCAGCGAGCTGAAGTCGGCGCCCGCTGCGCCGCCGCGTGCCGCTGGCGGCGGTGACGATGATTCGGTCAGCGTCTGGCGGCGGAGCACGTCGTCGCGCATCGAACCGGCCGTGGCCAACGCGGCGCGTGGTTCGCCCGCCGCCGCCTGTGCTCTGGCGATGGCGCCCAGCCGCGCATCGCGCTGCGCCGGCGGTGCCTGTTCGGCCCGGCTCAGGGCGGGCGCGAACTCGCCGCTGGCAAGCTGTTCGGCCAAGAGCGCGTCGTCGCCCGGCGCAGGATCGGCCGAAGCCGGCAAGCTTGCCAGCGCGACGCCGCAAACCACCAGGGCCAGTGCCATACCAACACGCCGCCACGCCGAATGTCGGCGACCGTCAAGCCATCTGCGTGCCATAAACTCGACTCCTTGCTCTTCTCTGATTCTGCCAAGTAAGTAACATGCCTGACTATAGATTCCAAGATGGCGGTCGCGAAGTCAAGAAAATTCACCGATTCGCCCGGATTGCCCTTCCAGCCAAAATGACGCCCCGGCGTGCCCGACAGCTTCATGCCCGACGTTGCCTCGCCTGCGCGGCGCTGCTGTTTGCCGCCGGTCAGGCGGCACTGGCGGTCGGCATCGAGGGTTGGCTGCCCGAGCTTCGCGACCCATTATACGGCCAAAAACTGGGGCAATTAAGGGATCGGCTGCCCCGGCACGACGCCGCGGACGGGCTGCTGGTGATGCTCGGCAGCTCGCGGACGGTACACGGGTACGATGCCGGCGTCTACGAGGCTTGTGTGCGCAGCGGCGGCCTGGCGGCGACCGTTTACAACTTCGGCATTCCGGGCGGCGGTCCGCTGACGGAGTTGATTGCACTGCGAAGGCTGCTGAAAGAGGGGATTCGTCCCGATGCGGTGCTGATTGAAGTGCTGCCCGCCTTGCTCGTTGACGAGGCCATGCGTCAGGAGGCCACGCATTACCCGGCCGCGCGGCTTTGGCACGACGAACTCCCGCTCGTCGAGCGTTTTGCCGGCCGCACGGACGATTCCCGCGGCCTGCGGACCGACTGGTTTGTGAGCTTGTGCGCGCCGGCCTACGCGCATCGTTTGCCGATCAAGCGCCGCTACTGGTCCGATCTCTTGCCGCGCGAGGGGCACGAGCACTTGTTCGCGCCCTTCGACGCGCACGGTTGGGCGGCCATCCCCGACGCGGTGCGGACGCCGGAGGCGGTTCAACGTGGCGTCGAGCTGGCCCGGCAGTCCTACGCGGAATGTTTGGGCGGATTGAGGGTCGGTTTGCTGGCGCGAGAGGCGATCGACGAGCTACTCGGCCTGTGCCGCGAGAACCAGATTGTCGCCACGCTGGTGGTGATGCCGGAAGGTCCGCGCTTCCGGCAGTGGTACTCGGCGGAGGCATCGGAAGAGGCCGACCGATATTTGAGCGAGCTTGCCGATCGTCACGGTGTGGCACTGGTCGATGCGCGGGCGTGGTGCGGCGAAGAAGCGTTTCTCGACTCGCATCATTTGCTGTGCAGCGGCGCGACGGCATTCAGCCGAAGATTGGCGCAGAACACCCTGCCGGTCGCCCATCAGCGTGTCGCTCGTGTGCCTCGCGGAAAGACGCCCTGACCGGAGGCCACGTTCATGGACGGCCATCGGGCGGACCGAAGCGGCCTGGTCCGCCGGGCGGAGGCCCACCAGGTGGCGGGCCGCCGGGGCCACGATCGCGCATCTGGCTCACACGCTGAAGCTGCTCTTCCGTCAAAATCTTCGCCAGCCGCGCGTCGACGTCGGCCTGCAGCTTCTCAAGTTGGGCCCGTTGTCGGCGAGTTAATTTAAGCTCGTCCTGCACGAATCGCGGCAGCACTTCTCCGGGGCGCGGACGTCCGCCCGGCGGCCCTGGCGGTGGACCGAAGCCTCCGCCGTCCGGTCCATCCGGCGGCGGTCCGCCTGCGACAATCTCTTCGGCCTGGAGATCGATCCGCGCTGCACGCAAATCGCCGCCTTCGCCTTGGCACTGGCCGCCTGGAAATTCCCCGGCGGAGACGGACAGCCGCTTGGTTATCGCGCCTTGCCGCCGTTGAACATCGCCTGCACCGGCATCGGCCCCGCCGCCGGCGAAGACGAGTGGCTGAAGCTTGCGGAACAATCTGGGAGGGGAATGACCGCGTTATCGCGCGAACCGATCCTGGCGGGTTTGCGACATCTCTACGCTCTCTTTTGTTATCCGCATGGACTTCCCACGCCGCATTCGGACGACCCGACGCAGTGGTTTTTCAAGGGAGATATCGCGACGAGCACCGAGGCATTCCAGGTGTCGGTGGCGCGGCTGTTGGGGTATCGCTGGCCGGAACAGGCCGACACGTGCGACGCGATCGACGCCTTGGCGGACCGCGACGGAATCGTCTGTTTATCCAGTGTCCGCGGCGAACCGGGCGCCGCTCAGCGGCTTTTGGAGGTCTTGCAAGCGGCGTATGGAGGGCGGTGGTCGAACGCACTACTGCACGACTTGCTGGCCGCCGCGGAACAAAAGGCGGCCGCCACCCTGGACGACTGGCTCCGCAATTCGTTCTTCGAGCAGCATTGCAAGCTGTTTCACCAGCGGCCTTTCCTCTGGCACCTCTGGGACGGCCGCAAAGACGGTTTCTCGGCGCTCGTCAACTATCACAAGCTCGACCACAAGGCGCTGGAGAACCTCACCTACTCTTATCTTCAGGATTGGATCACCGCCCAGGCCGGCGACGCAAAGCAGAACAAGACCGGCGCCGATCTGCGACTGAAAGCCGCGCAGGACTTGCAGCAGAAGCTCAAGTTGATTCTGGCCGGCGAGCCGCCTTATGACATCTTCGTGCGCTGGAAAGCGCTCGCCGAGCAAGCCATCGGCTGGCACCCGGACCTGAACGACGGCGTGCGGATGAACATCCGCCCGTTCGTGGCGGCCGATATTCTCCGCAAGAAGCCGAACATCAAATGGGGCAAAGACCGCGGCAAAGAGCCCGAGCGCGATCGAGACGAATACCCCTGGTTCTGGCAGGACGACGAACCCGTTGGCGACCGCGTGAACGATGTTCACCTGACGAACGCCGAAAAACAGGCGGCCCGTGAGCGAAAGTCCGCCGACGAATCACGTGCCACGGATGAAACACGGATGGAACACGGATGAAAGACAAAGTTGAGCCGTCCGTAGCCCGGAACGGGCGTCATTCGATAGCCCAGGGTGCAGCGCAGCGGAACCCTGGGTAGGCGAGTGAATCAATATACCGTAGCCCTGAAAGGGCGTCATTCCCCGGTGGCGGCAAGAGGCGGGCGACGCGGAGACGGTTGCTGCGCGAAGCGGGGGATATAATGGAAGACAAGTGTCCTGGAGGCCGTCGATTTGGCGGTCCGAGCCGCGAGCGGCAATCATCGCGGGATCCCATTCGCCGTACCTCTTAGACTGGCTGAATGCGGATGAGATCCGCCTGATGACGATTGGACCGAACAGCTATGCGACGTGTGGAAAACTGACCGATCATCCGCAATTCGACAAGTGGAAGGACGAGATGGCCCCGGGCGAACTGTGGAGCATGTTTGGCGAGAAGTGGCTCGCGGGAGCTGGAAATTCGAACCTGGAGGACTGGCAATGACCATCAGCCGCAAGGACGATTGGATTCAACTCGCCGAACTGGACGAACAGGACCAGATTCGGTTCACCGAGGAGTTTCGGTCTCTGATGGGCGATCTCGGCTGGGAGGCGAAGGCCTTTGTCGGACACCTGCTGGGACTGTGGTATGACCCGTTCGAGCATCTGCTCGACTATGGCAGCGGCGAGGCAAAGTATTCTCGCGATCAGCCGGGACAGTTCGACCGCAATGGGCTGGACGAGGCGCAAGACGTCGTGGAGTATTGGGCGGCGGACTGGAGCAACAATGGCAACCACCACGATCCTTCTCACCTGGCGGGTACGGGCCTGGGACTGGGCGTGGACTGGTATCGCGACGTGTTGCGGGCCAAGCTCGTTTCGCTGCGCCTGCCCGCGCGCTTGCTGTCGGAGTACAAGGCGAAGTTGATCGCGCGCCTGGACGAGGATGCTTCATGACCGTTTTCGATTCGCTGCTGACCGCGCTGGAGAGGGCGGCTGACCATAACCGCGATGATGCGGTTGCGCCCGCGGCCGTCCTTTGGCCCGATGAAAAGAGAGAATGGGAGCGGCTCGTGCCGCGGCTGCGTGTTCTGGTGCCGCACTTCCTCGTGCTCGGTCAGTACGAGCTTGCCAGCCGCACCGGCCCGGCGATCTGGCTGCGCTGCGTGCTCGCAGGGAAAGTGCCGGCAGTCACTTGGCAATCCGGTACGGTGCCAATTATCTACTTGCCCGGCGTCAGTCGCGCCACGCTACGGGCGACGGAGGATTGCCCGAACGAATTGAAGCCTCTCGCCGAACTTCAATATCGGGGCGTGTTCTGGTCGCAATCCAACGGCAAAGACTGGACGATCACCGCTTATCTGCAAACGAACCACGGCGGGTTGCAACTGAAGATCGCCAAAGATCAGGCGACGGCCAGCGCCACACGCCGCGCCCTGGAAAAGCTGATGGAGTTGCCGGTGGCGGAGTTGCGGGCAAAGTCGGCCAGTGGCGAGCTTAACAGCCATTACTTCCACCTCCTTATCAGCGACGACCCGGTGGACGACCTGCTTTCGTGGCTCGCCGATCGCGAGGCCGCTCGCCAGCGGATGGAGCACGACCGCTGGGAAGCCCTCTGCAGCGACTGCCTAAAGAACTACGGCTTCGACCCGAAGAGCGACGGGCCGCTTGTCGGCGCCGAACATCTTGGCCTTCAAACAAAAACCGCTTGGAAAACAGCCTGGAACCGGTTCGCCTCTGCGCCGAGCCGATACTCTGGCCTTATCGAGCAGCTTCGCCGCGCCAAGCCGAAAGAAAAGGGCGGGCCGCTGTTCAATCAGCCCGAAGAATTCTGGCCGCAAGACAACGAAGCGGCGGAAGCCGATTTGCGGGAAGGTCTGAGACAGATTGGTGAGCCACGGATGAAACACGGATTAAACACGGATAAAGAAATAAAGGAAGGAGGCGGCTCTACCTCCGATCCGTGTTTCATCCGTTTTTCATCCGTGGCCGAGGCCCGTAAGCGGTTGCACGAGTTGGAAGAACGTCACAAGCAGCGACGAGGGTGGGTCTGGGCGCGGATGAAACTTGCGCCGCTCGCCGATGCCTTGGAGCACTTGGCCAAGCTTGCCGAATCCACTCGCACACCGCTCGCAGGCGCGACCATCGGCGACATGGCGAGGCTTTACACTGAAGCGGGCTGGCGTGCTGACGCGGCAGCCTTGGATGCCGTGGCCGCCGTATCGAGCGCCCCGGACCGCGATGTGGTGTCTGCCGCCGTGGCCCAAGTCTATTCGCCGTGGCTGCGTGATGCCGCCGAGCTCTTTCAAGAGCGGGCCATGCACGAGCCGTTGCCGGGACGTACTTTCGCCCGTCTGTCGGAAGTGCCCAGCGGAACCTGCCTGCTCTTCGCGGACGGCTTGCGTTATGACCTCGCCCAGAAGGTCAAGGCAGCACTCGAAGCCAAGCAGATCGTCGTGCAACTAAAGCATCAGTTCGTCGCGCTCCCCTCCGTGACGCCGACCGCGAAGCCAGCCGTTTCACCCGTGGCCGATAAGTTGACGGGCACCGCGGCAGGCGAAGAATTCCGCCCTTGCCTGGCCGCGGATCAAAAAGAGCTGACGATCGAGCGATTCCGCAATCTGCTGGCAGCCGACGGCTATCAAGTCCTTGGCGTCAGCGACCATGGCGAACCAGCGGGCCGGGCCTGGACCGAGTTCGGTGACGTCGACAAGACGGGCCACGAGAAAGGCGTCGGCCTGGCACGCCGCATCCCTGAACTGGTCGCCAGCCTGGTGGAGCGAGTCGAGTCGCTGCTCTCCGCGGGATGGCGCGAGGTTCGCATTGTGACCGACCACGGTTGGTTGCTGGTGCCCAAGGGCCTGCCCAAGACCGATCTGCCAAAATACCTCACGGCGACTCGCTGGGGGCGGTGCGCCGTGGTGAAACCCGCGGCAACGGTCGATCTACCCTGCTTTGCCTGGTTCTGGTCGGACGACGTGCGAATCGCCTGTCCGCCTGGGATCGACAGCTTCATCGCCGGCAAGGAATACGGCCACGGCGGGTTGAGCTTGCAGGAATGCTGGTGCCGCAGCTTACGATTCAGGCTGGAACGCAGCCGACAGTTTCTGCGAGAATCGAGTCGTTCAAATGGGCGGGTTTACGGTGTCGAGTCAGGGTGGAAGGGGGCTTTGAGAACTGCAAGGTAGATCTGCGCGACAAAGCCGCTGACGCCGCGACCTCGCTCGTGGGCGACGCAAAGCCGGTCGGAAAGGATGGAACCGTGTCTCTTGTGGTGAAGCCCGAGATGGATTCCCGCGAGGGAACGCCAACCCATTTGGTCTTGCTCGACCCGGCCGGCAACGTCATTGAAAAGAATCCGGTGACGGTGGGAGGTTGACTTGAAAGACTTGGAAGCCACGGATGGGCTATCGAATGACGCCCGTTCCGGGCTACGGTTCCTTGAACCAACTCTTTTCCTTGATCCGTGTTTCATCCGTGTTTCATCCGTGGCCGAAAAATGACGATGGAATTAGACGAACTCGACCGGATCGCCGCCGACGCGTTCGATGGCTACATCGTCCGCAAAGACCTGGTGCGGAAGTTCGCGCGCCAATACCCGGTGCCAACTTACGTCTGCGAATTCCTGCTGGGTCGCTACTGCGCCAGCACGGACGAGCAGGAAATCCAGGAGGGACTGGGCATCGTCGAACGGCAACTGCGCGACCGGGCCGTGCGTAGCGGCGAAGAAGAACTGTTCAAAGCGCGTGCCCGTGAGACAGGCTCGGTCAAGTTGATCGACATCATCTCGACGCGGCTCGACGCCAAGACCGACTCTTACGTGGCGAGCCTCCCCAGCCTGCAATTGAAAGACGTCGCCATTGAAGACAAGCTCGTCCGCGACCACGAACGCATGCTGACCGGCGGCTTTTATGCCGAGGTCGACCTGAGCTACGACGCAGTGATCGCGCAGGAGAAGAACGGCCGGCCCTTCTCGGTGGCGGCTCTACGACCGATCCAGCTTTCCAAGCGCGATGTGCTGGACGTGCTTTATCTGGGCAGGAAGAGCTTCGACGTAGGCGGCTGGAAGAATTTTCTGCTCCGTAGCGTCGGCCTGGAACCGACGAGCATGAGCGAGCGCAACCGCGATGTAATGCTTCTCCGCATGGTTCCCTTCGTCGAGAACAACCACAACCTGGTCGAGCTTGGCCCAAGAGGCACGGGCAAATCGCACCTCTACCAGCAGATTTCGCCTTACGCCCATCTCGTCTCGGGTGGCAAGGCCACGGTCGCCCGGATGTTCGTGAACAACGCCACCGGCCAGCGGGGGCTTGTTTGCCTTTACGATGTCGTCTGCTTCGACGAAATCTCCGGCGTGTCGTTCGACCAGAAAGACGGCGTGAACATCATGAAGGGGTACATGGAGTCCGGCGAGTTCAGCCGGGGCAAGGAGAGCATCCGGGCGTATGGCAGCGTCGTGATGGTCGGCAACTTCGAGGTCGATGTTCAGCACCAGCAGCGCATCGGCCACCTCTTCGGCCCCATGCCGCCCGAGATGCGCAACGATACCGCTCTCATGGACCGCATCCATTGCTATCTACCCGGTTGGGACGTGCCGAAGATCAGCGAAGCGATCAAAACGAACCACTTCGGCCTGGTGTCGGACTTCGTCAGCGAGTGCTGGACGCGGCTTCGCTCGCACAACCGCATTTCGGCGCTGCAAGGCCGGCTGACATTCGGCGGGGCGCTCAGCGGGCGCGACCAGAGCGCCGTCGTAAAGACGATCAGCGGACTTTTGAAGCTGACGTACCCTTCTCCTGACGAGCCGGTGCCGGACGAAGACCTGGAATGGGCGGTGCGGCTCGCCCTGGAGTGCCGGCGGCGCGTGAAGGAACAGCAAAAAAGAATCGGCTCGGCCGAGTTCCGGAACACTCAGTTCAGCTACACGCTGGGCAAGGATGGCGTGGAGAAGTTCGTCGTCACGCCGGAGTTGCAAAGCGAAGACCATGTCGGGCACGACCCGCTGCCCGCCGGGCAAGTCTGGTCGGTCAGTCCCGGCGACCAGGACGAGGGCTCTGGCCTGTATCGCATTGAAGTCACCGAGGGGCCAGGCGGCGGAGTCAGGGTTTTGAACCGCCCGGCTCCTGCCGCGTTCTCCGAGTCGGTCAAGTATGCCGAAGCGAACCTTTATTCACGGGCCGCGGAATTGGTCGGCGACCGCAACCCGCGCGAACACGAATTCTCGATTCAGCTTCGGGCGTTTGACGCTAGCAAAGGCGGCCGCTCACTTGGCGTGGCTGCCCTATTGGCCATGTGCAGCGCGCTCATCAACCGCAGCCTGCGGGGCGGGCTGGTCGTGGTTGGGGGCCTGAATCTGGGCGGCTCCGTTGATCTGTTGCACAACGCCATCGACGTGGTGGAACTTGCCGTCGAGAAAGGGGCCGGCATCGTCCTGATGCCGGTCTCGGCCCGAAAGCAACTCTTCGACCTTTCCGACGACATGGCCACCAAGGTCAACGTCCTGTTCTACGGCGACGTGCGCGAGGCGTTCATCAAGGCGATCGCTGATTAGCGTGGTGCGGGACGGTCATGGCCGACGATCTCTTGCCGTCCACGAGGTTCAGCGATGAGATCGCGAGCAGCCCTAAAATTCCCGCCGGGCCGCGGGGCCTTCCTTGACCGCCGCGTCGGACTGGCACAAAATGAAGGCGTCCGTTCCCTCTCTTCTATTACGGAGCTCCCATGTCGCAAGCAATTGTCGATCCAACCGAATTGCGCCGCTTCGCCCATGCCCTCAAAGTCTTCAACGGCGATCTGCAAAACCGTATGCAGGTGCTGCACGGGCAACTCGGCGCCCTAAGCCAAACCTGGCGTGACCAGGAAAACCTGAAGTTCTCCGCCGAATTCGAAACCACGATGGTCGCCATCGCCCGGTTCGTCGAAGCCAGCAACGAACATATCCCCTTCCTGCTCCGAAAGGCCGAACGCGTCGAAGAATATCTGACGCAGAGATAGTGGTTAGTGGGTAGTGGGTAGTGGGTAGTAGCATTTGGCACAACAACTCCGCCGACCGCTACCCGCTCGCCATGCTACCCTCAACCACGAACCACGAACCACGAACCACGAACCACTAACCCCCAACCACGAACCACTAACCACTAACCACTAACCACTAACCACTAACCACTAACCACTAACCACTAACCACTAATGAATGGTGCAGCCAGCGTACATTCCATCCCCATGTTGCGGGACTTCCGGGCGGCCTTGGCGAATTACGCCGACGAAGCCAGGGAGTCGCAGGCCGTCAACGATATGTCGGTGCGGCGGGGCATCGATTGGTTCCAAAACGATCTGCTCAAACAGTGGCAGAGCGAACTGCGGAAGCGCGAAGAGGCCGTCACCGATGCCCGTGGCGAATACGAACGCTGCCGCATGCAGTCGTTCGGCGATCGCGTGCCCGACTGCACCGATCAAAAGGTCGCCCTGAAGAAAGCCCAACTGCGGCTGGAAGAGGCCCAAGATAAGTTGAAGGCCGTGAAGAAGTGGAGCCGGGTGCTCGAAGAGGAAATGCAAGACTATCAAGGACAATCGCAGCAGCTCGCCGACATGCTGGCCGGCGAAATGCCCAAAGCAATGGCCGAGATGGACCGCTTGCTGAGCGCCCTGGAAGCCTACATCGGCGTGGCCGCACCCATGGCCAGTTCGGAAGTGTCGATGACCAACGAGCCGCCGCAATCGACGGAAGGGGCGAAGTAGGCGAGGGAGTGAGGGAGTGCGGGAGAGACGGGGGAATTTCAAATTGCAAATTGCGAATTGCAAATTGGCAATCGAACGCCGAACAGCAAACGACCAAGGCCCAAGTTGGAAAGGCGTCAGGCGTCAGGCGTCAGGCGTCAGGCGTCAGGCAAACGTCAATTCGAGTATTTCTGAACCCTGAACCCTGAACCCTGAACCCTTTGATGGTGGGCCGGCGCTCGCAAGCTCGCTGGTCCCACCCTACCGCATAGAAAAGGAGACCAACCATGAAACCGGGCGACCTGGCGGCCGGCGCGGGACGTTTGCAAGACGCCACCAAAACCGTCCGCTTGCACTGGGAAGAAACCAAGGAGGTGTGGAACGACGCCCGACGGGTCGACTTCGACACCAAGTATATGGAGCCCATCGAGCCGCAAGTGCGGATGACGCTCGACAAGCTGCGGCGGCTGTCGCAGGTGTTTCATCAGGCTTGCCAGGAATGCACGTAAATGGAATCTGAATTGATCCAACGCCAGCGGCAAATGCTGGCCGACGCCGCCCGACTCGTGGCCGAGCTGGCCGACAACCGCACCGAAACGCAACTCGAAGCCAAACTGGCCGCCTCGGAAGAAGAGCACCAGCGGGCTCGCCAGGCAATCGAGGCCCAGCGCAAGGCGGAGTTGGATGCGGCCGAAGCGGAATACCAGTCGGAACGCGACCGCCTGACCGCCGCCGCACAGAAGGCGATCGGCGAGATCGAATCGGCCTACCGCCAGACCAGCGAAACGGCCACCGCCGAATGGCAGCAAGAGCAGACCGAGGCCGAGCGGATCAAGGAAGACTCTCATTTCGAGATGACCGGCGTCCACGAGGCCGGCAAGAACAACCTCAAAGCCAAGTACGGCGATCTGGAAAACGGCACCGATTCGACCGCCATCGGCATCGAGTCGCGGCGCAAAGAAGTGAAGCAGCTTCTCGCGGTCCACGGGCAAGAGGGCCTGACCGAGCAGCCGGGCCAGCCCCTCGGCCAGTTGCCCGCCAACGTCAATCCGCAGCAGGCGATCGAAGAAGCCTTCAAGGTGGCCGACGCCAAGATGGCAGAGCTGCGGGCGGTGAAGAAGCCCAAGGCCGTCATGGCACTGGTGATCTTCTTCGTGGTCGCAGCGGCGGTGGCGGCGGGTGTGGGCGTGGCGACCAAATGGAATCCGCTGATGATGGGCGGCGCCGGCACGGTCGCCGGGCTGGTGATCGCGCTGATCACGTTCGTCGCCATGCGCTCCAGCGTGCAGGGCCGCGTGGTGGCCGCGTATCAACCGCTGGCCTACGCGCTCGATTATGCCGATCTGGCCCGCAAGCGGTGGCAGCAGATCGCCGGCGAGACCTATCGCCGCGAAAGCACCGCGCTCGATCAGCGGCGGCAGCGCGACGACGCCAAGGCCGAGGAACTCTGCCGCACGCGCGTCGACAAGGCGGTCAAGCAGCGCGACGAGCTGATCGCCAAGGCCCAGCGGCGGTACGACAAGCAGATGGCCGAAGTGACGCAGCGCCGCGACGCCGCCCTGGAAAAGATCGAAAGCGGGATCAAACGCCGCCGCAAGGAGATACCCGCCAAGTTCGACGAGCAACTGCACGCGCTCGGGGAGAATCATCGTCATGCGACGCAAGAGTGCCGCAAGACGATCGAGAACACCAAGCAGCGCCGGCTGGACCGCTGGCACGAGGGCGTGGCCCGGCTGCAAAGCGAAGCGGCCGACGTCAACGCGCAGTGCGGCGAGCTGTTTCCCGATTGGCAGTTCATTGTTTCGCCGGAATGGAAGGCTCCCACCAAGCTGCCGCCGGTCGTTCGGCTCGGCCAGTGGCAAGCGGCTCCGGAGCAGTTCGACGACAAGCCGCGGGTCGAAGACGACTCGGCGCCCGTGCTCGACGATCTGAGCGCCCACCGGAAAAAGGAGGAGGCCGACGGCAGCGGCGGTCTGCGTTTGCCGGTGCTCAAGCAGCCGGCGCTGGTCACGTTTCCCGATCACAGCTCGATGCTGTTCAAGGGACAGGGCAAGGCGCGGGACGAGGCGATCGGCATCATGCAGGCGGCCATGTTGCGGCTGGCGACGACGATTCCGCCCGGCAAGGCGCGGTTCGTGGTGGTCGATCCGATCGGCCTGGGTCAGAATTTCGCGGCCTTCATGCATCTGGGCGATTTCGACGAGCAGTTGATCGGCGCCCGAATCTGGACCGAGTCGAGCCAAATCGAGCAGCGGCTGGCCGACCTGACCGAGCAGATGGAGGTGGTGATCCAAAAGTATCTCCGCAACGAGTTCGAGACGATCGAGGCTTATAACGAAGCGGCGGGCGAAGTGGCCGAGCCGTTCCGCTTTCTGGTGATCGCCAATTTTCCGGCCAACTTCAGCGAGGCGGCCTGCCGGCGGTTGTTGAGCATCGTCTCCAGTGGAGCGCGGTGCGGCGTCCACACGCTGATCAGCGTCGATACCAAGCTGCAATTGCCGCAGGGCTTCAAGCTGCCCGACCTGGAGCAGCACTGTACGAACTTCGTCTGGCAAGACGACCGCTACGTGTGGAAAGAACCGGAGTTCGGGCGGCTGTCCTTGACGCTCGATCGGGCGCCGCCGGGCGACGTGTTCACCGACGTGGTCCGCCGCGTGGGCGACGCGGCCAAGAACGCCAGCCGCGTCGAGGTGCCCTTCGCGGTCATCGCCCCCAAGGACGACGAATGGTGGAAAGCCACCACCAACAGGGGCATTCGCGTGGCGCTCGGTCCGGCCGGCGCCACCAAGCATCAGTTCCTGGAACTGGGCCGCGGCACGGCACAGCACGTGCTCGTCGCCGGCAAGACCGGATCGGGCAAATCGACCTTGTTGCACACGCTGATCACCAACCTGGCGCTCACCTACAGCCCCGAGGAGTTGGAGCTGTACCTGATCGACTTCAAGAAGGGCGTCGAGTTCAAGACCTACGCCACCTACCGGCTGCCGCACGCGCGGGTCGTGTCGGTGGAGAGCGACCGCGAGTTCGGTCTGAGCGTGCTGCAACGGCTCGACGTCGAGTTGCGCGTGCGTGGCGAGAAGTTCCGCGACGCCGGCGCCCAGGACGTGGCCGGCTATCGCCGCAACACCGGGCAGCAACTTTCGCGTATTTTGCTGATCATCGACGAGTTTCAGGAGTTCTTCGTCGAAGACGACAAGCTGGCCCAGGAAGTGGGCCTGTTGTTCGACCGCCTGGTGCGTCAGGGCCGTGCCTTCGGCATGCACGTGCTGCTCGGTTCGCAGACGTTGGGCGGGGCCTATTCGCTGGCCCGCACCACGTTGGGCCAGATGGGCGTGCGCATCGCATTGCAGTGCAGCGACGCCGACGCGCATTTGATTCTCAGCGAAGAGAACCAGGCCGCACGGCTGCTGTCGCGTCCCGGCGAGGCGATCTACAACGACGCGGGCGGCTTGCCCGACGCCAACCATCCCTTCCAGGTGGCGTATTTGCCGGATGAAGACAAGGAGCGTTGGCACGAGCGGATTCGGGCTTTTGTGCGCCAAGAGCGCGACGGCACGCAGTATCCGCTGATCGTGTTCGAAGGCAACGTGCCCGGCCAGCTCGATAAGAATCTCGCGCTCGACGAGTTGCTGCGTGCGCCGAGTTGGCCGCTCGATTCGAAGATGCCGGCCACGGCCTGGCTGGGCGATCCGGTGGCGATCAAGGAGCCGACGGCGGCTGTGCTGCGGCGGCAGAGCGGGCAAAACCTGCTGCTGATTGGCCAGAACGACATGCAGGCCCTGGCCATTCTGGCCGCCGCTCAGATCAGCCTGGCGGCGCAATTTCCGCCGGCTTCGGGCGAACAGCCGGGCACGCGGTTCTTCGTGCTCGACGGCACTCCGCCCGAACACGCCAACGCGGGCACCTTCGAGCGGGTGGCCAAGGCCCTGCCGCACGAGACGCGCCTGGGCATGCAGCGCGACACGGTGGCGATCGTCAAGCAGGTGGCCGAAGAGGTTGCCCGACGCCAGCAAGAGAACCTGACCGATCTGCCGGCCTGGTATTTGATCGTCCACGACTTGCAGCGTTTCCGCGAGCTGCGTAAGAAGGAAGACGATTTCGGTTTTTCGCGGGGCGAAGAGCAGACGCCTTCGCAGCAGCTTGTGTCGATCATGCGCGAGGGGCCGAACTTGGGCATTCACGTGCTGGCCTGGTGCGACGGCGTGACGAACATGCAGCGCACCTTCGACCGGCAGGCGCTGCGCGAAGTCGAGCTGCGGGTGCTGTTCCAGATGAGTCCGAACGATTCCAGCGCGCTGATCGATTCGCCGGTCGCCAGCCGTCTGGGCGAGCAGCGGGCGTTGTTCCACAGCGAAGAGCTGGGCAAGCTCGAAAAGTTCCGGCCTTATGAGTTGCCGCCGGCCGAGTGGCTCGACTGGGTCGGCCAGCAGTTCCGTTCACGTCCGCTGGCTCCGGTGGTTCCAGCGGCAACCGCCGGGGCCGACGGCGACAGCCAGCCGCCGGTGACTGCCGTTCCCCTCGGTGCGAACGGCGATTCCGCGGCCGCAGCCGCACCGGCGGCCGTTCAACCCAACGGCGATGCCAAGCCGAACGGCGACGGGCATGCCGCGGGGGAAGAGCGCGAAGCGGTGTTGGAGCGAAGCTCAGATGAGCCGGAAGCGGTGGGGTGAAGGCGACGTTATATGGTAAAGCATCGCGCGACAGCGGCTAAGCGAGGATTCCTTCGGCTTCCCGTCGTCTCCGCTGGCGCAGAGCATCTCGTCATGGGCTATCTAATGCGCCGCAACATCCTCGCGTATAAAGCGCCTCCAAATAATGAGGGCTATGATCTGATCTGCATCCACCCGGATCCGCGCCATCGGCCGTCAAGGACCGAGCTGCCCCAGGTTCGCGTTCAAGTCAAGAGCCGCTATGCCACTGACTGCGATCGAGGATTTCCTGTCAAAGAGACCAGCTTCGACGCTTTCGATTTTGTCGTCGTGGCCTTCTTGAACATTGGCAAGTTTGGCGGAGCGTACAATGGCACGGAGGGGGCCAAAGAACCCGATTTCTACACGCTTTCGCAGGATTTCATACGGCGGCATCATGACGCCACGTCGTCATGGCAAAAGGTGAGGCTCCGCAAGGCCGAGATCGAAGCGTTCAAGAACGAGGCAGGATTTGAATTAATCGCGGAAAAGCTGGGGATATCCAAGCCGACGAAGGCGCGCGGCATAATGGCCGTCGGTCGCCGACGAATCGCAGAAAGGAATGGCCATGATTGATGCCGTCACCCAAAAGCGGCTTTGCGTATCGACCGAGGGCGCTTTTGCTCCTTTTGTAGTTGTGCCGCTCAACCAGCTAGACACGGTCCTTGCCGCCCTTGACGCGAACAAGCTTTCCTATCGGCTCGACGACGAAGTAATGTCGGTCGATGGAAAGCCGGAAGTTGCTTTCGTCAACCTTGAGCGCGGCAGTGATCCCGTGAGCGTTCAGCGGATATTAGACAACATTCCGTAAGGGATGAGATGAGGTTGCGGAAATCGTAAGGCATGGCACGCAGTCCAGATGACCTTCCCGCGACGGGAACGCCAGGTTCAACAGGAGAGAAACGGGACGCAAACGGCAACGTCATCCAGCGGCGTTTTTACGGTCTTGACGGTCGCGCCGTCAAAAACATCGACTATGGCCACGACCACATCGGGGCGGGCGATCCGCACGCTCACGACTGGGACTGGTCGAAGAAACCGGCGAGACGGCCAGCACGAGCATTGAGGCCAGGAGAATAGTATGAGCACAGCCTCGCAGTACACCGCTGGTTGGATTGGCACAACCATCCACAATTTCTTGTCGGACCTTGAACCCGCGACGGCGATCGCCTATGCGCTGATTACTTGCCTGGACAGTTCTGTTGATCTGGCGCCCGTCGTCGAGCGCAACGCCGCGCTGCGTGAGCTGCGGAAGCGCGGCGAGTTGCACCTGCTGGGCAAAGGGTTCTTCTTGAAGACGCGCGGTCTCCTCAAGCTCAATCGAGAATCAAGATTGTTTTTCGGCTTCGATGAGCTTTGGCTGTGTTCGCGGGCGCCTGTGGCTCCGAAGCCGGACGACCTCTTTATCACCGGTCCCGACCGGATTTCCGATCAGGCATTAGATCGTCTATCTTTGTGGATGCCGCACAACCACTGCTCTCTCGCGCTTGGTGACGGAACGGGCATGAACTTCTGTGCCAAGCTAACCGGCATAGCCAAATACGTCGTCGAGGCGCTGACCGAATCAGCGACTCGATAACCAGCGAGCCTGCGAGCGCCGGCCATCGGCGCGACTCAATGGTGGGCCGGCGCTCGTAAGCCCGCTCGCTTCCACCCTACGATTTAGCCGTCTCGAATCCCCGGCAGAGGCGGCCGGAATAGCCCTTTGCAACCAACTGGTTTCCGCAGAGAATAAATGAGGCTCTCCTTGATTCTCAGCCCCCTCACAATGGCACGGGAAGAATTCATCCAAAATCTGCGACACACGTTGTCGCTTGCGGCCCCGTCGGTCGAGGCCGATACCGCGCACTTGAATGCCGCCGAACGAGCCCGGATGATTTTTAGCGCGGACGAATGGCTCAAGCCGGAAAGCGTCGAGGGCTTCAGCGTCGACGACTTCGCGGGGCTCGATGCATCGTCACGAAAACGGCTCGTTGCGGCCGTGAAGGGGTTCGCTGCGATGGCGGCTGCCGTGAACGGCGCTGCGGACGGCGCAGCGAATCAGGCTCAAGACGCTTGGGACAAGCTGCAGGAGATCATTGAAATCATTCGGCCTTCGGTGCAGGCCGAATGGTCCGCCCAAGTCGAGTCGCTCGTCAACCAGGCGGCCGACTGGTGCCAGCAGCGCGAGTGGATTGCCAAGACCAAGAAAAAACACCTTAAAGACAAATTGATCGGCGAATACGACCTTCCGCAGCTTCACTTTTATGATGGAGAAAACCACCTCCTTTTGGATCCGATCGCTCGTTTCGCGCCAGGCACTTCGGGGCTGGTCGACTTGGCGCTGTTGCCCGTATTTGATTCGATGATGGTGGCACGGATCGGCGGAGATTGGTACATTCGCCCGGATTACGGTCAGGGCCGCCGCCGGAAGTGGTCTGAGGCCTCGTTCGTCGACGCTGTCCAGCGTCTAAGTACGCGCGAATGAAGCAATTGATTCGCACCTCAGTTGGCTTCCCCTGGATTGGTAACCCATGCTCAAACACCAGCTCCTGCATCCCCAAATCAACGAAGTGCTCGGCCGGGCGGGGCACCATGCCAAGGTGCTCATCGCCGACGGCAACTATCCGGCCTCGACCAAACGCGGTCCCAACGCCGAACTGGTTTGCCTTAACCTCATGCCCGGCGTGGTGAACTGCACGCAAGTGCTGAAGGCGATTCTTTCGGCGGTGCCGATCGACGGCGTCAACACCATGATGTACACGCCCGACGATCCGTATACGCTGGACCGCGACCCGCCGGTCTGGGACGAATATCGCGAAGTGATTCGGGCGGCCGGCTTGAACGTGAGCCTGGAACCGATCGCCAAGTGGGATTTTTACGAGGCCGTCGAGACGCCCGACCATGTTCTCACGATCCAGACCGCCGATCAGCAGCGATTTGCCAACCTGCTGCTGTCGATCGGCGTGCGGATGGAATGACAAGGCACTATGCCACCTACCATCGACGCGCATCAGCACTTTTGGCGGCTCGACCAGCCGGCGCCATTCAACTACACCTGGCTCAATGCGCCGCGGAACGCCGCCATCCGCCGCGACTTTTTGCCCGAACAGCTTGAACCGCAGTTGCGGGCCGCGGGCATCGACAAGTCGATCTTGGTGCAGACGCAACATAATCTGGCCGAGAACCGCTGGGCGCTGGGGCTGGCCGAACGGCACGAGTTTATCGCGGGCGTCGTCGGCTGGATCGACTTGGCCAGCGACGACTGCGAACGGCAGTTGCGCGAATTCGAAGACCACCCCAAGTTCGTCGGCGTCCGCCATGTCACGCAGGACGAACCCGACGACGATTTCATCGTTCGCGAAGACGTGCTGCGCGGACTGAAAGTGCTGGAGCAGCGCGCAGTGCCGTTCGATTTGCTGTTTTACGTCAAGCACCTGCGGCATGTGCCGGCGCTGGCCACGCACGCGCCGGAGCTGGCGATGGCGATCGACCATCTCTCGAAGCCGCACATCAAAGACCGCCGCACCGACGATTGGCTGCCGAGTTTCAAGGCGGCCGCGAAGTTTCCCAACGTTTACTGCAAGCTCTCCGGCATGATTACGGAGGCCGATTGGCGGCGTTGGACGGCCGATGATCTGAAGCCCTACGTCCAGGCCGCGTTGGAGCTGTTCGGCCCGGAGCGGCTGATGTTCGGATCCGATTGGCCGGTCTGCGAGCTGGCCGGCACGTATCAGCAAGTATTCGAGGCCCTCAACGAAGCGCTGGGGCCGTTGAGCGCGCACGAGCGACAGGCCATCTTCGGCGGCACCGCGGGTTGCTTTTATCAATTGCCGCGTTGACACCTGGACATCCTGGGCCGGCGCTTGACCGCTGCAACGAACGTAAGGTGGGACCAGCGAGCTTGCGAGCGCCGGCCCACCGATAGCGACGTCGTTTACGGTGGGCCGGCGCTCGCAAGCTCGCTGGTCCCACCCTACGACGGAGGGCAGCCGCACGACATTTGCGGCACGACCACGCGCAGGGCACTTGGCGCGACCTCAATCACGACCGGGGCAAAGTCGGCCGCTTCGCCGTCGATTTCCATCGGCACCGGACCGGTCGAGGTGAGCGCGATCCGCCGAGCGCGGCCATAACGCACGTCGCCGCGCTGGCGGTGCCGTTTCAGCCATACGCTCAGGGCGTATTTCATCAGCGGCAGGTTGCCGGGCTTCTCGAAGACGATCCAGTCGAGCACGCCGTCGTGCGGGTTGGCGTCGTAGGCCAGCGGCAAGCGGTTGGCATACTGCGGCATGTTGAACACCATGCACAAAGCACCGCGCATGCTCTGGCCATCGGCGTCCACATCGAACAAGGGATAGCGATAACGCCAGGCGGAGGCCAACATGGGGGCCGCATAGCTCACGCTGCGCACGCGGCGCAGGCCCGCCTCGTGCTGCCGCCAGTGGGCCAGCCGGTGGGCGGCGTCGCCGTCGAAGCCGGCGCTGGCCACGATGGCAAACAGCCGGTCTCCCGCCCGGCCCAGGTCCATCGTCCGCGTGCGGCCCGCGGCCAGCACCGCCGCGGCGTGCGCCGGCTCAGAACAGCAGCCGAATTGCCGTGAAAACAGGTTCTCGTTGCCCAAAGGAAAGTGGAACACCGGCAGCCGGTTTTGCAGGTTGATCACGCGGTTCAGCGTGCCGTCGCCGCCGGCGGCCACGACTGCCCGGTATCGCTCGGCAGCCAAGGGGTCGGTGCCCACCTCGGCCAGTTCGCCAAGCTCCCAAACGATGCGCGGTTCGAGCTGCCGCTCGATCAGCGCGGCCGACAATGCGGCAACGCAAGTGCGGTTTTCCTTCGCACCGCTATAGGGATTGGCCACGATGATGACGCCGGGAGGCAATGGGCCTTGGTCGTGGGGAGCGTCACTCATGCAAAGTCGCGACGGAACGAGTGTCGAGTGAAACTTAAAATTCGGTCCGCGGCGATCGAGAACAACCCGGCCCGCCGCCAATCATCCAAGTTTACCGAGCGTCAGGCGGGCCTGGCAGCCGTGCCACGGTGCGCGGCGTGCCAGAGTCGTTTGCCCGTGGCTCTACAATCCAATTGGGTGTGGCGAAGACGCTGGTCGAACGCGACCAGCCGAGCCGGAGGTGGGCGAGGACCGGAGCCGCACAATGGGTCCGACGGCTTTGGGAATCTCGCAGCCTAGTGGTCGGGGGTCGAGTCCAATCGACGCCCACGTCCTCCAACCGTGGGCGACCCCGGCCCCGGCATTCATACATACTGCACGCGGTGGTCGTTGAAACAAATAGCGGTGGCTGGGGCAGAGCCGCGCGATGGACCAGTTCCCCTGTTAGCGCTCTGCCGCGGCGATGCCCCGGTAGCGCCACCACCGGGGCATCGCTGGCCGACGTAGCGTTTTTGATGATTGCCGGGTCGTTCTCGGCCAGCTTCTGCCCGGGCCACCGAAAATGTCTCATTGCCGAGCGCGTGCAATCTAACCCATGCTCGCCTGGCCCAGGATTTTGCGTAAGCAAGTCATGCCGATCTCGCCGAATTGCCGGGCCGGCACTTGCCAAATCTGCGGGTTCATCAGCTCCAACGAGACGTAGCCGTCGTAGCCGATCGTCCGCAGCGCGTCGAGGACCGGCTGCAACTGATAGTCGCCGTCGCCGGGCAAAATGCGGTCGGCGTCGCCGGCGAACTCGCGCGGCGTGCCGGCGATGTCGCAAAGCTGCACGTGGAACAGGTTTTCGCGCGTCAGATAAGCGAGGTCTTCCGCCTTGCTGGGGCCGGCATAGTAATGAAACACGTCGAAGCAGAGACCGAGATGCGGCGAACCGGTTTCGTTGACCAGTGCCGCCGCCGTCTGCAGGTTGTTGCCGAAAGTGGCCGACGCTTGGAATTCCAGCGCCAGCCGGACGCCTTGCTCGCCTGCCCGGACGGCAGCCTGAGTGAGCGATGCCTGCACGCGCTCGAGGTCTTGCTGGGCGAGCGGCCCCATCACATCGCAGGCCACCACCAGCGTGCCGATTTCGAGCTTTCGCAAGAGCGTCAATCGCCTGGAAAAATGCTCCCAATGCTCGCGACGGGCATCACCCTGACTGACGAGCAGCCCGCCTTGAAAGCTGGCCACCGGCGCGGCCATCTGCTGCTCGTCGAGCAAGCGTCGCACGTCATCGAGCGAGTGCGTTTCCAGGTAGGTTTCCAGCTTTCCCAGCCAGATTTCCACCGCCCGGCAGGCGCCGGCCGCGTAGTCTTCGATGTCCTTGTCGAAGGGCGAGTTGAGCGAACAGACCTGGCTGATGGCGGGCTTCATGGGGAATTTTGGATTTTGGATTTTGGATTTGAGATTTCACGAGTAATGCTTCCGCCTCAATCCAAAATCCAAAATCCAAAATTGCCGGAATGGTGGGCCGGCGCTCGCAAGCTCGCTGGCCCCACCCTACGTTTTGGCCCTCAGTTTCTCCTGGGCCGCCAGCTCGGCCTCGATCCAGGCTTCCAGCTCGTCCCAATCGACGGGCGGCAGACGGCAGAGGTCGGGCCGCAATTTGGCCGCGCCGCGAATGTAGACGTGCTGGATTTCGGCCAGTGACTTCGATGTGTTCCAGTGAATCAAAATCCGCACGCACCGCGGCAGCGAGCCGGGCACGCTGATCTCGTGCGTACACAACAGGGGCACATCGAGCCAGCCAAGCTGCCGCGCGGCCAGGGCCGGAAACTCGGCGTCCAGGTCCGTCGTGGTCGTGAAGATGGCGCTGGCCACGTCTTCATGCTCGATCCCGTTCAAGCGGACCATCAACGTCCAAAGCTGCTGCGTGGCCTTCAGCAGCTCTTCGCGCGTATTGTGCTCGACGGTCGTCGCGCCGCGCACCCCACGACAGCGGATACGTCGGTCATCGCTCATTCCAGTAGATCTTGATGTTGTGCGACTGCCGCCCGACCGCCACGATGTCGTTGCGGCCGTCGCCGTTGAAATCGGCCACGGTCAGGTCTTCGATATTGACACCGCCCTGGTCGACAAGCTGCCGCTGCCAACGCTGGCCCCGCTCCTGCGGATCGTAAATCCGCAAGCCGCAACGCACCGAATCGCTCTTGTCGTCGCGCACGCCGACGATCAGCTCGTCGTCAACGTCGTCGTCCAGGTTGGCGCACCAGACCGCGTGGCCCCACTTCAAATCGGAATCGAGCACGTTGCGGTCCCAGAGCGGCTGGGCGGCGTCCTTCGGCCGGGTATAGACAACGACCTGGAAGCCGTGCCAAGGCTCGATGGTGGCGATGTAGTCGCTGCCGCCGGCGATGCGGCCATGTTTGATCTCGCTGGCGCCGCGGGCTTCGGGGTTGTCTTGGTTCCCCGCTCCAATCGGCCGGCTCTTCCACGTGCCATCAGCCTTGCGCTTCAAGAGCGTGACGCCCTCGAAACTGGCCATGAGAATATCGGTCTGCCCGTCGCGGTCGAGATCGGTGGGCCAGAGATTGTGCGCCACGTGCAGCTCCTCATTGATCACCTGCGGCTGCCAGGCATCGTGGACCGGATCGGCCGGAATCTTATACGCCAAGAGTCGCAAAGGCGTCTCCATCCACAGCGGCTTGGTGGAGTTGCGGCCCATCATCGGCGCGACGAGCAACTCTTTGCGGCCGTCGCCGTCGAGATCGGCCCAGCGCATGCGGTGCGTGGTCGGTTGTTCGCCGATGGGGTGTACTTGCCAGCGGCCGTCGGCGGAAGTGCCGCGCGAAATCCACTGGATGGTGCCGCCCGTGCGCGTGTCGATCGGCCGCCAGTCGGCGCCCAGAGCGAAGTCGATTTGGCCGTCGCCGTCGATGTCGTAGGGTGCGATGCAGACGTTGTCGCGCTTGGTCTGATCTTGAATGAGCGTGTGGACTTTCCACGACGGGTTTTCCAGCCATAGGACGCGGTTGGTATCGACCACGACGATGTCGGTGCGGCCGTCGGCGTTCATATCGACCACCGTCACCGCATAGCCGACCTCCAGCCGTTCCGGAAGCTGCTCGGCCCGCAAGCGTATTTCAGCGGCTGCGCTGACTGCGGTTAGAAAAACGCCGCCGATCAGCGCAACCGCGGAGCACGCCGTCCGCCATTTCTCATCCCTCATCTCTCATCCCTCATCTCTCATCATTTCTCGACCACATACAGTGCTTCGAACGTGCGGATATAAATACGCCCTCCCGAGACCGCCAGCGACGACGAAATCGGCTCCTGCATGTCGTTCGACGCCAGAATCTCGAACTTGGGGCCGGCCTTCACCACGGTGATTACGCCGCCGCGGGCAGTCAAGTAGATATTACCGTCGGCGTAGAGCGGCGATGCCCGATAACGGTCGGAATGCGCCCGTTCCTGGTAAATCTCCTTGCCGCTTTTGGCGTCCATGCAGATCAGCACGCCGTTCTCGCGGCAGAGATAGACCAGGCCATCCACGACCAGCGGCGAGGGTACGTCGGGCGTGTTCTGCGCCCGCACCCAACGATGGCCCTTGGACGAATCGGAAATGTCGCCCTGAGCGTCGGGCCGCAGTCCGAGCACGGGGCCGTTCTTGGCGGAGGGCACCACAATCAGGCCCGGCACCGCCACCGGCGAGGCCACGAAACGCAACGTGGGGTTGTACGTGCCCTTCGGGTTCAGTCCGCCACAGCGCCACAATTCGCGGCCGTCGTCCAGGCTATGTGCCACGATGTAGTCGCAGCCGTGCGAGAGCAAAAATGCCCGTTGCTCGTCGCGGTAAAGCACGGGCGAGGCATACGAGTGTTCGCACTCGGAGTGGGCATCGCTCCGGCGTTCGTGCCTCCAGATTTCTTTGCCCGTTGATTTATCGAGGGCCACGACCAGCGCCGCCTTGCTGTGCAGCAATTGCAGGTAGAGCCGGTCGCCGTCGAGCACGGGCGTGCTGGTCAGGCCAAAGGCGATGTCGAACTTGCCAAAAACCTGCTGCAGGTCTTCCTTCCAGACTTCCTTGCCGGAAAAATCATAGCAGCCAAGCACGCCGTTGGCGAAAAACACCCATACGTGCTCACCGTCGGTGACGGGCGAGGGCGAGGCCGAGTTCCCTTCGTCGCCGCGGACGGTGCGGTCGCCACTGGTGACCGTTTGCCGCCAGCGTTCGGTGCCATCGGTGCCGACACACAACAGCAGCAAATCGCCGTTGGGCGTGGCACTGGTGACGAAGATCGAGTCGTCCCAGACGATCGGCGTAGCGCCCGCCGGGCCCGGCAAGGGCAACCGCCAGGCGATGTTTTCGGTCTTGCTCCAGTTGACGGGCAAATCGCTTTCATGGCTGATGCCGTCGTTCTTCGGGCCGCGCCACTGCGGCCAGTTTTCGGCCGAGGCGGCCGTGGCCGTCAGCACGCACGTCAGTGCCAGTAGCAACTTCTTCACGGTGATGGTTCTCCGCATCGAGGTTTTCGCCTGCCAATATCCGGGTCCGAATCATGGTTTAATGTGGCGGAACGGACTAGGGAGGTCAAGAAGGGCAGGTGCAATACACCCAGGCCACGGATCGGTCTTTCAGAACGCGCAGCGCGCTGCGCGGAGACCGTCAAGCCGCCTATAATCAAGCAGCAGGTGAATCATCGCCACCTTGCGCCGCACGCGAAACACCCGCGCTAACTTTGGATTCCGCTTGATGTCCGTTATTGAAACTGCCTCGAACGTTCGTCCCGGTGATGACCAATCGCTGGCGGATGCCGATGAGTTCATCCGGCTGCGAGGTGTGCGGGTCCATAACCTGCAAAACGTCGACCTCGATCTGCCGCGCGGACAGCTCGTGGTCATCACCGGGCCCAGCGGATCGGGTAAAAGCTCGCTGGCCTTCGATACGTTGTTCGCCGAGGGCCAGCGGCAATATATCGAGACGCTTTCAACCTACGCCCGGCAGTTCTTGCATCAACTCGAGCGGCCCGACGTCGATCTGATTGAGGGCCTGCAACCGACCATTTCCATTGACCAGCGTGGCGGCAGCGGGAACCCACGCAGCACCGTAGCCACCGTCACGGAGATTTATGATTATCTGCGGCTGCTGATGGCCCGGCTAGGCGAAGTGTTGTGCTACCGGTGCGGCGCGCCCATCCGTCAGCAGACGCCGGAGCAGATTGCCGACGATCTCGCCGGTCTCGCCGAGGGAACGAAGTTGATCTTGTTGGCGCCGCTCGTGCGCGGCCGCAAAGGCAAACATCAGGAAGTGTTCGAGGCGGTACGCAAGGCGGGCCTGGTCCGCGTGCGCGTGGATGGCACCGTTTACGATCTGGACGCGATCGGCGAGCTTGCCCCGCGGCGCAATCACACCATCGAAGCCGTGGTCGACCGGATCGTCGTCCGCCCCGGCGTGCGGCCACGGCTGGCCGAGTCGCTGGCCCTGGCGCTCAAACATGCTGAAGGGCTGGTGGCCGCCGCCATTCTGCCGCCGGGCGGCGATGCGAACGAGGGTTGGGAAGAGCGGCGTTACAGCACCGAGTATTCTTGCCCGAATTGCCGGCTGAACTACGACGAGATCGAACCGCGAACGTTCAGCTTCAATAGTCCCTACGGCGCTTGCCCGGCGTGCCAGGGACTGGGCGTGGTGGGACTCGATGAAAGCGGCGAGCCGCTTGCCGACGGGCAGCAGGTTTGTGCTGAATGCCAGGGCGCTCGCTTGCGGCCCGAGGCACGCAGCGTGAAGCTGGCAGGCCGCGCCATCCAG
Source organism: Pirellulales bacterium (assembly GCA_035533075.1). NCBI lineage: Bacteria > Pseudomonadati > Planctomycetota > Planctomycetia > Pirellulales > Pirellulales bacterium. The sequence goes on from DATLUO010000121.1 coordinate 53,467, forward strand.
GAGATCACCGCGCTGCCGGTCGCAGCCGCCAGAGAGTTTTTCGCCGGCATCGCCTTGGGGCGGGCCCAGGAAGCGATCGGCCGGCCGCTGTTGCGAGAGATCAACTCTCGGCTGGCGTTCATCGACCAGGTCGGCCTCGGCTATCTCACGCTGGCACGAGCGGCCGACACGCTCAGCGGCGGCGAATCGCAGCGGATCCGGCTCGCCACGGGCATCGGCTCCGGCCTGGTGGGCGTCTGCTACATTCTCGACGAGCCGTCGATCGGTCTGCACCCGCGCGACAATCAGCGGCTGATCGACGCCTTGCGTAATTTGCAGCAGCAAGGCAACAGCGTGCTGGTGGTCGAGCACGACGAGGCGATCATGCGCCAGGCCGACCAGATCGTCGATCTGGGGCCGGGCGCCGGGCGGCACGGCGGCCGCATCGTGGCCCAAGGCCCGCCCGACGAAATCTGCCGCCACCCGCAGTCGCTTACGGGCAAGTATCTTTCAGGCGACGAAAGGATCGCGGTTCCCACCGAGCGGCGCGCCGTCAACGTGCGCAAGGCGCTCGTCGTCGAGGGCGCGACCGGCAATAACCTGAAGAGCGTCACGGCGGCGTTTCCGCTCTCGGCGTTGGTGTGTGTGACCGGCGTGAGCGGTTCGGGCAAGAGTACGCTCGTGCTCGACACGCTGGCCCGCGCCGTGACGCGGCGATTGAGCGGCGAAGGGCCGCAGCCGGCGCCGCACACGGCCCTGCGCGGCCTGAAGCAGATCGACAAACTGGTCGAGGTCGATCAGTCGCCGATCGGCCGCACGCCGCGGAGCAACCCGGCGACCTATGTCGGGGCGTTCGACGAAATCCGCCGCGTGTTTGCCACCACACGCGAAGCCCGGCTGCGCGGCTACAAGGCCAGCCGGTTCAGCTTCAACGTCAAGGGCGGCCGTTGCGAAACGTGCCAGGGCCAGGGCCTGCGGAAGATCGAGATGAACTTCTTGCCCGACTTGTACGTGGCGTGTTCCGAATGCGACGGCCGGCAATTCAACCCGGCCACGCTGGAGGTGCGGTATCGCGGCCTGTCGATCGCCGACGTGCTGCGGCTGCGGATCGACGAGGCCCTCGACTTCTTCCAGAACTTTCCGGGCCTCCGCCGCTCGCTGGCCGGGCTGGCCGAGGTCGGCCTGGGCTACCTGACGCTGGGCCAATCGTCGACCACGTTGTCGGGCGGCGAGGCGCAGCGGATCAAGCTGGCCGCGCAGCTCAGCCGCGTCGACACCGGCAAGACGCTCTATATTCTCGACGAGCCGACCACCGGGCTGCACTTCGACGATGTTCGCCGCCTGCTGGCCGTGCTCGGCCGGCTTGTTGACCTGGGCAACACGGTGATCGTGATCGAGCACCATCTCGACGTGATGAAGTCGGCCGACTGGATCATCGACCTTGGCCCGGAGGGAGGCGAGGCCGGCGGGCAGATTGTGGCGGCCGGAACACCGGAGCAAGTGGCGGCGGTGGAGGGGAACGTGACGGGGCGGTATCTGCGTGGCGTCTTGGAGGACAACGGGTGAGCGAAGTCGGCGTGTATGAAGTCAGCCGCTTGCCCTGATCGGCATTTGACATCCGCAGACTCGACGCCTACGCTGATTTACATGGAGATGGCTTCGCTCAACGTCGACTTACCCGAACCGCTGAAAGTGTTTGTCGAAATCGAGGCCGAGGAAAGTGGATACGCCACGGCGAGCGATTACATTCGTGCTTTGATTTGCGAGGCGGAACACCGCAAGTCCGAGCAAGCAGTCGAAGCCCTGCTGCTGGATGGCCTCGATCCGAGTGATCGTGGCGAAATGAGCGACGCCGAATGGCAGTCGCGCAAGCAACAACACCGCGCTCAGCGGTTGGAAGCGCTACGGCGGGAAATTGGCGCCGGACTGGATGACGCCGCACGGGGAAGAGAATACTCGGCCGATGAAGTCTTCAAGCGACTGGAAGCGCGCACCGACGAGCCCTGAACCGGCGAGCAATGGCGAAAACCGTTGTTGTTACCGAGCAAGCGCTGCGCGACTTGGAGGAAATCCACGACTACATCGCTCGTGACAAGCCACTCGCGGCGAAGAAGCTCATCAAGCAGCTTCAACGTAAGTTTCAAACGCTCGCGACGTTTCCGGAGCTTGGCGCATCTTGCGATCAAATCCAAACAGGATTACGCAGCCACGCCGCTGGAAGCTACGTCATCTTTTTTGAGCCGATTACGGCAGGCATCCGAGTCGTGAGAGTGGCTCACGGCCGGCGCAGTTAGCCCCGCGGCATCGTCGACCGCGGCGATTGAGACAACTCGGCTTGTGCAAATGGCAGCCGCTTAGGATAACTGTCTGGAAATACGCGGCGCGACACGGAGGTTTGTGGGAACGCCCTCCGTGGCGTGCCCTCTTTGAGCAAGCGACGTCAACCCTGATTCGCGGAACACCACAGAGGGCGTTCCCTACAGCAGCCGACTTCCATGCCTTATTTACCCAACACCGCCGACGATCAGCGGCTGATGCTCGAAGCGATCGGCCTGAAAACGATCGACGAACTGTTCGAAATGGTGCCGGCCGAGCTGCGGCTGGACCGCCCGTTGGACCTTCCTCCGGCCCTCTCGGAAATCGAGTTGACGCAGCACGTCGGCCGGCTGGCGGGCAAAAACGTCGCCGCCGGCCAGCGGGTCTGCTTTCTCGGCGGCGGGAGCTACGACCATTTCATACCGGCGGCGGTCGACGCGCTGGCCTCGCGCGGTGAATACTACACTTCGTACACGCCTTACCAGGCCGAGGCGAGCCAAGGCAATCTGCAGGCGTTTTTCGAATACCAGACGCTGATCACGCGACTGACCGGCATGGACGTCTCGAACGCCAGCCTCTACGACGGCGGCAGCGCCGCGGCCGAAGCGGTGTTGATGTGCCTGGCCGCCACCGGCCGCCGCGGACGCGTTGTCACCGCCGCCAGCGTCCACCCGGAATACCGGCAGATTCTTCACACTTATCTCGACAACCTCGGCGTCGAGCTGGTGACCGTCGCGACTCCGCACGGAACGCTCGCAGCCGACGACCTGCTGTCGGCCGTCAACGACGAGACGGCCTGCGTGCTGGCGCAGCAACCGAATTTCTTTGGCTGTCTGGAAGAAGCCGAGTCGCTGGGCAAGATCGCGCACCAGGCGGGGGCCAGGTTTGTGGTTTCGGCCGACCCGATCAGCCTGGGCATTTTGAAACGGCCGGGCGACTACGGGGCCGACATCGTGGTGGCCGAAGGGCAGTCGCTGGGCAATCCGATGGCTTTTGGAGGGCCGTATCTGGGCATCATGGCCTGCCGCGAAGACCTGGTGCGGCGGATGCCGGGACGCATCACCGGGCAAACGACCGACCGCAACGGCCGCCGCTGCTGGGTGCTGACGCTGCAAACGCGCGAGCAACACATTCGCCGCGAGAAGGCGACGAGCAACATCTGCACCAACCAGGGGCTGTACGCCCTGCGCGCCACGATCTATCTGTCGCTGATGGGTCCGCAGGGGCTGCGCGAGGTGGCCGAGCTTTGCTTGCAAAAGAGTCGCTACGCACGTGATCGGCTGACGTCGGGCGGCCGCTTGTCGTTGGCCTTCGACCGGCCCACATTCAAGGAGTTTGTGGTCCGCGACGGCGATCGGCAAGTCGAGCGGCTGATCGACCAGGCCGGCGCGGCCGGATTCTTTGCCGGCATCCCGTTGGCACGTTGGTATCCGGAACTCGCCGAATGCTTTTTGGTGACGGTCACGGAGAAGAGGAGGAAGGAGGAAATCGCGGGACTCGTCGGTGCATTGACGTGACGGCGCGGAGGTAACAATCATGCCGAAGCCGATTTTGGGCCGCTTGCGGCCGAACAGCGTAGAAGAGTTCCGCGCCGCTGCGCTCGTTCGGTACGTCGAAGCAGAGCGACTTGCGAATGCCGGGTACGGCACGGGCGCCATTTATCTCTGGGGCTATGCGGCGGAGATGACTCTCAAGGCCGCATACTTTTCACTCGTCGGGTTCGGCCTGCGGCAATCGATCGGTATCGCAGATTTGCGAGTCGCGGTCGAAAGAACGGCTCCGGCAGTCGGTCTGCAATGGCCGGCAGCCGGAAAACTGCACAAGGTGGAGTATTGGGCCCGCTTGCTCGCAGCTGATCGGCGAAGTTATGGAGCCAGCTATGCTGATCCCCAATTCGAGCAATCTATGATTTCTCGAGCGCGATGCGTCTATGATCGCTGGCGGGAGACTTTGCGGTATCATAAGAATCGGGCCTACGAACACGAGGTCCGTCAGGTTTATGCCGCGACACGCTGGCTGTTGGATCACTCGTTAGTTTTATAGCTCTCTCCCGATCGAAGTGTGCGCATGCCGAGAAAAATAAGTAATCCCTCTCCTCGAAAACCAGCCTCCGATGAACTCATCACGGCGTTGATCGCAGAACTGCGGGAGCCTCGTGAGATCGGTCAGCCGATGATCCTGGAACGCCACATGGAGCTGGCCGACGCGGTACATGTCTATGTTATTTGGGACCGTTTCGCCGACATTCCCGGCGACCAGCGCGTGGCGACCATCCTCCGGGCCTACGAGCAATGCATGGGCGAGGAGTTCCGCAAACGGATCACGCTGGCAACCGGTGCGACGGTGCCCGAAGCGGGCGATCTTGAACTGCTGCCGTTCGAGGTCGTCTCCGCGCTGCGAAAGCCTGACCCCAACCTCGTCGATGGCTGTCGCGAAGCGATGCTCGCGGAAGGCGCATCCGTTCTTCGCAACCCAGAGCGCCCCGAGCTGCGATTTGAGACGCTGGACGACGCGACGGCGGCCATCGAGCGGCTAGAGCAACGAGTACCCGGCACTCGCTGGGTCGTCGTACAAGCCGTCACCCACGACTATTCTACGTAGAGCAAGCCATGCGTAACACACAAGCCATCCGCCCGCTCACCGAACTCTCCAGACCCGGCCGCCGCGCGGCATTGCTGCCCAAGTGCGACGTGCCGCAGCGGCCGCTCGAAGAACTGCTGCCGCGCGAAGCAATCGCTCCCTCGCCGCCGGCCTTGCCGGAACTATCGGAGCCGGATGTGGTGCGGCACTTCACGAACCTGTCGACGTTGAACATGTCGGTCGACACGCACTTCTATCCGCTCGGTTCGTGTACGATGAAGTACAACCCCAAACGCAACGAGCGGCTCGCCTCATTGCCGGGTCTGGCCGATCTGCACCCTTATCAGCCTGAATCGACGCTGCAAGGGCTGCTCGAACTGTTATGGCAACTACAGGAGATGCTGGCCGAGATCGGCGGGCTGCACGCGGTCTCGCTGCAACCGGCGGCCGGCGCTCACGGCGAGCTGACCTGCCTGCTGATGGCCCGTGCCCATTTTCGCCGCCTGGCTCAGCCGCGCACCAAAGTGTTGGCGCCCGACAGCGCTCATGGCACCAACCCGGCCAGCGCCACCGTCGCCGGCTTCGACTATGTGACCGTCAAGAGCACCTCGCGCGGCTTCGTCGATCTCGAAGACCTGCGCGCCAAGCTCGACGATCGCGTGGCCGTGTTCATGATTACGAATCCCAACACGTTGGGAATGTTCGACCGCCAGATCCGCCAGATCGCCGATCTGGTGCATGAAGCCGGCGGGCTGGTCTATCTCGACGGCGCGAACATGAACGCCATTCTGGGCATCAGCCGGCCGGGCGATTTCGGTGCCGACATGATGCACTACAATCCGCACAAGACCTTCAGCGGCCCGCACGGCGGCGGCGGACCCGGCGCGGGGCCGATCGCCGTGCGCGAAATACTGGAGCCGTATTTGCCTGTGCCGGTGGTGGAACGTGCGGAGACCGGCTATCGCCTGGCCTACGACCGGCCGCACACCATCGGCCGCGTGCGCAGCTTTTTCGGCAACGTGGGCGTGCTGATTCGGGCGTATTGCTACATCCGCACGCACGGCCCCGACGGCCTGCGGCGCGTGAGCGAGAACGCGGTGCTCAACGCCAACTATCTGCTCAGCCGCCTGAAGCACCGCTTTCCGGTGCCGCAGGGCGAGCGTTGCATGCACGAGTTCGTGGCCTCGGCGGCCAAATTGAAGGCCGAACGCGACATTTCGGCGATGGACCTGGCCAAACGGCTGTTGGACTACGGTTTTCACGCGCCCACGGTCTATTTTCCGCCCATCGTGCGCGAGGCGCTGATGATCGAGCCGACGGAGACGGAGAGCAAGGAGACCCTCGACGCCTTTGCCGACGCACTGCTGAAGATCGCCGATGAATCGCCTGAGCTGCTGCACGCCGCCCCGCACTCGACCGCCGTCAGCCGGCCGGACGAAGTGAAAGCCGCCCGCAGCCCCGTGTTGAACTCCTGAGACTTTGCCATCGAACCGGGCCAAATTGCGGCGAGCGAAAAGAGCATGATCGGGGCGAGCTGGCAGCTCAACGGCTAGAATTGCTTCCTTCGGTTTCCAGGCGTAGAATCGAGTTGGATTTGTATGGCCCGCAAAATGGAGTTGACTGTGAAGCGAGTGCGACTCACCATAGGCTCGAACCCCACCGACCCCATGGACGACTGGCGTTACGCCGCGCGCGTGCGTTACGATCTTTGGGCGCATTCGCCAATAAGGATTGATGAGGAAAGTGAACCTCGCAGGACCAGGCCGCATGGTGCGAATAGACATGCCGATCGAGAAGTCTATTTTGACGTCGGGACCGAGAGCATCGAAGAACTCGACCGCGCTTTACGGGATCTGGGACATGCTGAGCGAGTCAAGATAGCTGTCGTCGAGGAAGGCGAGGCATGCCAGAATTGCGGGAGAATTCAAACCGTGCTGCCGACGATTTGCCCCTCTTGCGGGCACCGCGATATCGATCCCTGCCCGCATTGTGGCGACGAGGTGCCACGACAAGAATACGAAAAGATATCCGGCGATCTCTTCCGGTGCCCGCGTTGCGGCAGCCAAGTTCGCCTGCAACTCAATCCCGACTTGCTAAACGCCAATCTCTCCTTGAACGAGCCCGTCGTCGTCGTGAGCACCGTTGGGGCCTGAGTTACGATGCGAATCGACGACCATGGCCACATTGTCGTCTCTCCGCGGGAAATCTGCGATGCCCTGGACGCACCAGCTCGGCTCATCAATCATTTCCTGATACCGGGAACGATCTCCCAGAGATCGCATGCGTCGTCGAGCACAATGTCCGTCTCGAGTCACTTCCAGTTGAGGACTGCTGTGGCGTGGGCAGACGAATTGACGCATTTATCTATCGCGATTGGTGGAGCCTGTATTCGCGGTGGGAGTTCGATCTGCGCGAATTGAAGCGGGCTATTGCCGGGGGGTTGCAGAGAGGAGGCGACATTCCCCGTCCGTTTGACGCGTGACGGTGAACGACGTGCCGCGAATTCGACCGACGCGCTGTTGAAAATCGCCGAAGAATCGCCTGAGCTGCTGCACGCCGCCCCGCACTCGACCGCCGTCAGCCGGCCGGACGAAGTGAAGGCGGCCCGCAGCCCGGTGTTGAAAGCGGAGTAGCCGCCGCGGCGATTTTTTTTGGAACAATTTCAGCCCGTCGTGCGTCATAGTAACGGGCACACGCGCTGCGAGCGCATCCCTGCCGCCGTATTTGAGGGTCCAAGCCGCAAGCGAGGACGCTTACGCTACGAGTACAGCCATACCAACGCTTTTTTGGAGGCACCGCCATGTTTAACCGTGCGTCACGTCGCTTGTCGAGGCCGTTTTTCATTCTGGGCGCTTTGCTGGCCATGCTGTCGGCCGTGCCCGCCCAGGCCCAGGGGCTGCTCATCAACATCGAGCCGACGCAGCACGTGCGTCTGCCCAGACCCTACGTGGTGGTCGCCCCACGGCCCGTGCCGCCTCCGTCGAGCTACAAAATCCACGAAATCGACGTCCACGTGAAGCTGCTGGAGCAAGTTGCCCGTGTGCAGGTCTCGCAGTCGTTTATGAACACCGGCAGCACGCAAATGGAAGTCTGCTTTATGTTTCCGTTGCCCTACGACGGAGCCATCGACCAGCTCACGCTGCTGGTCGACGGCAAGGAGTTTCCCGCGCGGCTGCTGCCCAAGGACGAGGCCCGCAAAACCTATGCGGAGATCGTCCGCAAGAACCGCGACCCGGCACTGTTGGAATGGGTGGGGACGGGCATGTTCCAGACGAGCGTCTTTCCCGTTCCGCCCGGTGCCGAGCGGAAGGTCACGCTGCGTTATTCCCAGCTTTGCCGCAAAAACCACGGCCTGACCGACTTCCTGTTCCCACTTTCGACGGCCAAGTACACCTCCCACCCGGTCGAAAAGCTGAAGATCGAGGTGGCCATCGAGAGCAAGGGCGAAATCAAGAACGTCTACAGCCCCACACACACGGTCGAGCTGAAACGCGACGCCCATAACGCCACCGTTATTTATAAGAGCGAGAATCTCGTGCCGAGCAGCGATTTTCGGCTGTTGTACGACGTCGAGTCGGGCAAGCTGGGCACGAGCGTGCTCAGCTACAAGCCACAGTCCGGCGAGGACGGTTACTTTCTGCTTTTGACCACACCGGCCATCGAGCGGGCCGGCGAGCAGCCGAAGAAAACCGTGGTGTTCGTCGTCGATCGTTCGGGCAGCATGACCGGCCCGAAGATCGAGCAGGCCAAGGGAGCGTTGAAGTTCGTGCTGAACAACCTTCGCGAGGGCGACCTGTTCAATATCATCGCCTACGATAACGCCGTCGAGTCGTTTCGGCCGGAGCTGCAAAGGTTCAACGACGAAGCGCGTAAGGCGGCATTGGGCTTCGTCGAGGGAATCTACGCCGGCGGCAGCACCAATATCGACGGAGCTTTGGCCGTCGCCCTGGGGGAATTGGCGGATTCGTCGCGGCCCAGCTATGTGCTGTTTTTGACCGATGGTCTGCCGACCGCCGGCGACGTGAATGAGCAGAAGATCGTGGCCAATTCGCAGGCCAACAACCATGTGCGGGCCAGGGTCGTGGCCTTCGGCGTGGGTTACGACGTCAACAGCCGGCTGCTGGACAAGCTGGTGCGGCAGAACTTCGGGCAAAGCGAATACGTGTTGCCCGACGAGAACATCGAGGAGCGCGTCAGCCGCCTCTATCAAAAGATCGAGGCCCCCGTGATGACCGACGTGGCGATCAAGTTCGCGGTCGACGCGCTGCCCACCGAGGCGGGCGAAGCGGTGAACCGGCTCTATCCCAAGCAAGTGGTCGATCTGTTCGCGGGCGAGCAGCTTGTGCTGGTCGGACGTTATAAAAAGCCGGGCACGGCAAAAGTGACCATCACGGGGAATGTGTCGGGGCGGCAGCAAAGTTTCGATTTTCCGGCCGACCTGGTGGCCGAGAGCAAAGACGAGACGTTCGCGTTCATCGAACGGCTGTGGGCCGTGCGCCGCGTGGGCGAGATCATCGACGAGCTCGACCTGAAGGGGAACAACGACGAGCTGGTGAAGGAACTGGTGACCCTCTCGACGCGACACGGTATCTTGACGCCCTATACATCGTTTTTGACCGACGAGACCGTGCAATTGCAAGCGCTCATGCAGAACGCGTCGACGGCCGGTGATCGACTCAGCCTGCTCCGCGAAACGCAGGGCGCCGGCGCGTTCCGTCAGCGCGCGATCAAGGGCGGCTTGCAACGGGCGGAAAACGCCGATAGTGCCCGGCGACTCAACGAACGGGCGGCGGAGTTCCGCTACGGCGGCGCGAGTCTTTCCAGCGCGGCGGGCCCGGCGTCGGGTGGACGCGCCGGCCTGGCCAAACTGCCGGTTGGTGCTCCGGTGGCCGCTGGCAAACCGGCGGCCGGCCAGCCCGAACTGGTGCGCAACATCGGCAACAAGGCGTTTTATCGCCGTGGCAAGCGTTGGGTCGATGGCACGGTGACGGACGAGCAAGACAAGAACGCCCGGCGCGTGGCCCAGTTCAGCGAGGAATATTTCAAGCTGGCCGACCGATATGGCCGCAAGCTGTCGCAATATCTGGTGTTCGACGAAGCGGTGTTGCTCGAGCTCGACGGTGCGGCCTATCTCATCGAGCCGGTCGACTAATCCCGGCGCGCCGGGACTTGCTCCGCAAGCGGAACGGTGGATGCACCCTACAGATACATCCCCAAGAACCCGCCACGGCCCTCGGTCTCGGCCTGCAGCCGGTCGATGCGCTGCCGCGTTTGCTCGAGATCGCCGGCAGCGATGTAGCGATCGAACTCGACCGCCACGCTGTGCGGCACCGTCTCCTTGAACCACTCGACAATGGGCTCCGTCAGCCAATCGCACGTCTCCCGGACCAATTCAACCTCAAGGTAGCACCGCTCGGTCTGCTGGTCGGTCTCTTCGGTCACGACGGTCCCTTCGAAGCGAAATTCGAGCGTGCCCAATTCGGCACGGTTCGTCAGGTGGAAGGTACAGGAGGCGTTGTACAGATAATAGGTATTGTGGGAGCCGTGGGCTTCAATCGCCTTGAGCACCCTTTCGCACCGTGCCCGAAAGCCCGGCGAGGCGTCGATCGGCACGTCCAACCGGCCCACCGACCGCAAGGGCAGGCAATCGAAGATGATCTCCACATAGCGATTCATGGTCTCGCTCCTTCCGGCACGCGGGCCTGACGATTCTCTCCAGAAAGTGGACTGGCCGGTTGCCGCCAGGCCAGCGTGATCCAGCCGTGTTCCGCCCTAAGTTCCACCAGTTCCAACCGGCCCACACGCGCCCAGTACCCCGGCAAGAGCAGGCCCTGGGAAGCGATCTCCGGCGTAAAAAAGTCGTCGAAACGGTGGCGGACGTAGCTGGCGTCGCGGCTCTGACGCAAGCTCATGCGCCTTTTTCCGTCGGCGACAAAGCCGGCCGGATAGACCTCCAAGTCTCCTTCGCGGACCGCCTTGACGGCCTGATTTTCGCGAGACAGGCGATAGTGGGCCGTCACGTCGAGCGGCGTATCAATAGTCCGCAAGTCCGACGCGAACCGCCGGCCGCGCACGGTGAGCGACGCCCTGCCGCCATCGACACGGAGCACAATCGGCTCGTGGCTGCCGAACGTAATGGCCCAGGGCCCCTTCTGCTCGTCGTATTCAAGTTGCGAGGGTCGCCGTCCAAACAATTCCAGCGACAGCCGATCGAGGTCTGCTTGCCGCAGGGTCTGCCCGGAAAACAGCCCGTCGCCGTAGTTGTTCACCAGCGACTCATGGAGTTGCACCACCAAGGCCGCATCGTCGGGCATCGCCGGCGGCGCCGTGGGGGCTGCCAGTCGTGAGTCGCCGTCGTGAAGCGCCAGCAGTCGGAATTGGCCGGCCGTGCTGGCCATCCGCAACTGTCGCGGCCATTGTCCAAGGCGCACCAACGGGTTGCGCAGCTTGTTCATGAAATCGGCATGTGCCCGGCCAAGCTGGGCATTGGCCTCGGCGTCGAGCCGGGCGTTCAATTGCCGTTCGGCATGTCGCGCGGCGACCCGCTCGGCCGCTCGCTTTTGCTGGGCCACCCGCTTGCTAGCCACCCGCCGCACCACTCGGTCCATCAGACCGTGCTTGTTGGAGCCGATGCCGCGTATCTGGCTGCGGGCGTCGGCCTGCGAAGCCGCAGTCCATACATGAAAACCGCTTGCGTCGAGGTAAAAACGCTTCGTACCCTTCAACTGCGTCGTACTGCTGCTGTAGATCCGTGCCGGCCCATTGTATCCGACGGTTTGGGCGCGGTTCGTGGCGACAATGCTCGTCTCGAACAAAGCACGCCGCTCGTCGGGCAGCAGCCGCGTGCGTGCCCAACCGACCGTCCGCCCGGAACCAAGAATCTGCGTGCCCAGAATCGCGTCTCGCACGGGTTGAGGCTGAACGTCGTTGATCGCCCGCAGACTGCCGCTGGAGACCATTTCTTCAGAGAGACGCACCTGCAGATTCGGATGCGACAGGCGCCGGCGGACTTGGGCCACGACCTCACGACATTGACCATGCTCATGGAGCCAAGCCACGCTGTCGCTAATCGCCGCAACCTCTTGGGCTGTCGGCGGATCGGACATTTCCGCCAGCCGAACGGCAAGCCGCTCGAGCTGTTCGTCGAGTTCTGCCGAGCTGACTTGCTCCACCTGTTCGCGGACCAGCCGGAGATAACGCTGAAGGCTGGCGGCCACGTTCTGGAAAACGGGTAGCTCAAGCCCGGCGTGGTTGGCCCGAAACCTCGCTAAGACACCGTTCAGCGATGCGCCATCGCCGCCGTTGCGCTTTAGTGCGGTCAAAAGATCGGGGAACAGCAGGTATCGCTTCCAGGCCGCGCCATTTTTCCCGCCCGCAGTTAGGTAGACCTCAAGCCGCGCGACTGCCTGGGCCAACTGTTTCCTGGCGGCTTCCACCTCATCGCCGCTGACGGAGGCGACGTCCCCTTTGTGCTCGCGGCACAGCTCGGCCAGTTCCCGACTCCGAGAATCTTGGGCCGCAGCCGGGGCCGCTGCCAACGCAAAACCCATTACCAGGCAGAGAGTTAGGACATAGAACGGCGCATCGATCGAAGGCAGCCGCGCGTTGCTCGAACCGTCCAACGACTTGGACATAGGGCGTTCATCCTCAACCAAAACGGCCCGATCAGGGTAAAAGCTGGCATTCATACCACGCCGAGGCAGGAAATTCCAGCCTCCCCACCAGAAACCCTGATCGGGGCGGTTGAACTTCGCTAGCTTACCTGTTAAACCCATACCTTTCTGCCGGTGAGCTCGACGCATTCGTCAAATTTGACATACGCCCAGCTTACTGGGAAGGACTTCGATGACTCCCGCATGGCACTTTCGCCTCCCGTCGACGCTCAACGTCGGCAGGCGGTGGCGACGCTGGGGTCTCACTGCCACGGATTTGGCCACAGCAACCTGGTGTTGCAACCGTCGGTTCATCGAGAAGTCGGCAGACACGGAAAACTGCCGGTCGAATCGACGGTGGAACTGTCCTTTGTATCAGGGACCGCCGTGCAGGGAAGCCGGGTTAAGAATTAGCCCCGGTCGATTAGCCCCGAGGAGGTGCTTATGTCACGCACTGTTTTGTTGTTTTTGGTCTGTCACTTTTTTGTCATCGCCGGTGATGGCAAGGCTTGGGCGGCCGACGAGGCCGCGCCTGTTTCGGCCGATGTCGAGATCGACTGGCATCACGATTACGGCGATGCCATGCGGGCCGCCCGCGCCGAGGGCAAAATGATGTTCGTCTGGTTCCAAGGCAAGACGCGGAACCAACTTAGCGAAAGGTTCGAGGCCGTCTCGCTCCGTGATCGCAAGGTCCGCAGCCTGCTGGACCGCTTTGTGAGCGTCAAGCTGCCGCAAGACGCCACGATCACCGTCGATGGCGAGCCGGTTCGTCTACTCGAACACGCCGCCTTTCAAGAAATGAACGGCGGGCCGGGTATCGCTATCATCGACTTCGAAAATCGCGAAACCGAGCACTACGGCTATGTTGTCACGACGCTGCCGTTTACGCCGGGCAAGTTCTATCAGTTCCGGCCCGAGCACCTGGCCGTGGTGCTGGATCTGCCGCCCGGAACGCTGACCCAGCGGACCTTGGTCTTTGCGGTGCGGATTCATCCCGAAAAGCCGGCCAGCACCCGCGGAACCATCGATCCGACGCTGGTGTCGGCGGCAAAGCAACATTCGACCTACCAGGCGCGGATTCGCCTGCAAGGCCATCACCATTGGGGAGAGCGGTTTCCGCGCCTTGCCCGGCTGCTGGGACTGAATCCCCAAGAGATCGTGGCCGAAAGTTGGCCGCAGGAAAGCCTGGTCGACGCCGCCGTCGACGTGGTCGATAGCTGGCATCACTCGTCGGGCCATTGGCAGGCAGTCTATTCCAACCAAAGACGCTTCGGTTATGACATGAAAAAGGGGAGCAACGGAATCTGGTATGCCACCGGATTATTCGGCAGCACCCATTGATCTGGCACCGTTCAGCGCCGCCCCCTGCGGGAAGTTGCTTGCCAAGCGCTTCCGGCTGGGGGCTTTTTTTCGTTTATACCGATTGAAAGTCGCCTTTTTACAACAGCCACGTTGAGTTTCTTCGCCACGTTGCCCAAATGCGTGTTACGGTTCTGTACGTGGCGGATGAATCGGTATCTCACGACCGGAGTCAAACGGAGCATGGACGGGCGGGACGTAAAGCGCGGCGGCGGTCGCGGGCCGAAAAGGCCGTTGTCGGCCCGCGCGCTGGTTCCCGGTCGCCGTCCGGCCACGGTCGCCGGCGCTTTTGTTTGCCTGGCATGGCCGCTGTTCCTCGCTGGCTGTGCCTCCGGCCGACTGCCGATGGTCGATCCCAGCGGAGAGCGGCTGTTTGTCGCCGGCCCCGTCAATCGGCAGCCGGAACCCAGGCCGCCGCGCGCGCACGACCTGGTGCGGGTCGAGCTGACGCCCTCGAAGGTCGTCGCTCCCGTCGGTTGCGAGGTGGTCATGATCGCCGGCGTGTGCGGGGCCGACGGCTACCTGCGGGCACGCGAAGGCGTCGAATGGATGTTGTCGCCGGGCGGTGTCGGCGAGTTCGTCACGGTCGGCCGCCGGTCGCCGCTCGATTGGCTGACTTCGTTCGATTCGGGGCCGCGCAAGGTCACGAATACCTACGCCCTCGGCACCACGTCGTCGAGCTATCTATGCTTAAACCGAGGCACGCCCACCGCTGACGACGACTTGCCCGTGGAGCGCGGGCAGGCCTGGACCGCGATTACGTCGCCCGTCGAAGGCGTGAGCTATGTGACCGCCTACGCACCGGGCGTCAAGGCCTGGGATTCTCACCGGCAGACGGCGAAGATCTATTGGATCGACGCGGAATTCGCCTACCCGCCGCCCGCGATCGGTCCCGCGGGCACGCGGCACACGCTTACCACCACGGTCACGCGCCACAGCACGCACGCGCCGTTCGAGGGCTGGCGGGTCCGCTATGAAATCACAGGAGGCCCTCCAGCCGGCTTCGCGCCCAATGGCGGGTCGATCATCGAAGTGCCCACCAACGAGCTCGGGCAGGCAAGCGCGGAAATCTACCAACTCGAAGCAACGCCCGGCACGAACACCGTAGCCATCCAGGTTGTTCGTCCGGCGGACGCACATGGCGAGGAGTTTACCGTCGGTCAAGGCACGACCCTGATGACGTGGAGCGCTGCGGCGACCGCGATCCGCACCACCGAGCCCGCACAAGCTCCGGCCGGGGTCCGGGTAACCACCACGGGACCGGCGCAAGTTACCGTCGGACAAGACGCCCTGTTCCGCGCGGAGATTATGAACACGGGCGCGTCGCCGTTGGCGGGCCTGGTGATCGTCGACCGCTACGACGCCGGACTGCAGCATGCCAGCCGGCCCGGCGCGACGGACCGCGCCATGGAACGCGATCTGGGCGCATTGGCTCCGGGAGAAACGCGGACGATTGACGTGACCTTCCGCGTGGTGCGAGCGGGCCGGCAGTGCAACACCATTGACGTGTACCGAGCGGCCGACCTCCTGGGCAGCGGCAAAGCATGCCTCACCGCGGTCGCCCCCGCTGCCGCGACTACCGCGGGTCGGCCGAAGCTCTCGATTACCAAGAGCGGCCCTCAGCGGCAGCAGCAAGGCAGCCTGGCCATTTTCGATATCGCGATTACCAACAGCGGCACGGCGGCCGCCACGAACTTGACCGTCACCGATCACGCCGAGACGCCTTTGAACCCGACCAGGGCCAGTCACGACCCGAAACAGGATGCCGACGGCGACCTGTTCTGGAAAGTCGCCCGACTCGATGTGGGCCAAACGATTCGCTTTCGGGTGGAATGCCAGTGCCTGGAGCCGGTCGACAATGCCTGCAACCGCGTGACCGCCACGTCGCAGGAAGGCGTCAGCGAGACCGCTGAATCGTGTCTGGAAATCACGGCTGCGGCGCCCGGCCTGAAGGTGTCGATCGCCGACGAGGGCGACCCGGTGTCGATCGGCAAGCAGACGGCCTATCACATCACCGTGATGAACAGCGGCGCGGCACCCGAAAAAGAGGTGGGCGTGACCGTGACCGTGCCCGAAATGACCTCGCTGGTCGCAGCCGGCATCAAAGGCCCCTCGACGTCCGAGACGATCGGCAGAACCGTGAATTTTGCCCCGGTGGCCTCGCTGGCTCCCGGCCAGAAGCTGGAGTTTACGGTGCCGGTGCAAGTCAAAGCCGCCGGCAACGGCGCGGCACTCGTCGATGTGACCAGCCAAGGCCGGGCCGCGCCCGTCAGCGACCAGGCCACCACGACGTTCATCAAATAGCACGAGGTCGTTGATCGTGCGTAGCTGGCCTTCCAGCCCGCAAACTTCCGTCGCGAGTTGGCCATCTTCGAAACTTCGCCAGTTGCGCGACTTCGTTGGCGCTCGGGGCTTTTCGGCTGGCCGACACCTTGGCCGGGCCGCCTGCCTTCTTACGAAGTCAGCTACGGAGTTGCGCATCTTCGCGGTCGTGGTGCGTTAGCCATACTGGCGGGGGGATCCGGTGCAACGTTGCACCCGATCGAGCGGCGAGTAGTTTCATCTGACGGACGGGCTGCGGGCGGCTATAATGCAACTCGTGGCAAATCGTTACGACATAATGAATCCCATCACCGAACACCGCCTGACCATCAATCGCCGCGAGTTCTTCTCGCGCGGCGTCTCGACCATCGGCACCGCTGCCCTGGCTTCGCTCTTGACGCGCGACGGCCTTGCTTCGGCCGGCTCGCCCGCCGGCGCTCTTCCGGGCCTGCCCCATTTCGCCGCCAAAGCGAAACGGGTGATCTACCTGTTTCAAAACGGCGGCCCCACGCACGTCGAGCTGTTTGATTACAAGCCGAAGCTCAAAGAAATGCACGGGCAGCCGATACCCGACGCTTACATTGCCGGCAAGCGGTTCAGCACCATGACGGGTTCGCCGCAGGGAAAGGTGATGCTGGCTCCGGTCGAGCCGTTCGCCCAGCACGGCGAAAGCGGGGCCTGGGTGAGCAGTTTCTTGCCGCAGACGGCGGCCATCGCCGACGACCTGTGCTTCATCAAGAGCATGCACACCGACGCGGTCAACCACGCGCCGGCGATCAGTTTTTTCTTAAGCGGCGCGCAGTTGCCCGGCCGGCCGACGATGGGCGCCTGGCTCACCTATGGGCTGGGCAGCGACACGCAGGACTTGCCCGCTTTCGTGGTGATGACCTCGGTCAGCAAAGGCACGACGTGCGGGCAGATTTTTTACGACTTTTATTGGAGCTCGGGCTTTTTGCCGTCGCGGTTTCAAGGCGTGAAGTTCCGCGGCAGCGGCGAACCGGTGTTGTATCTCTCCGATCCCGACGGCATGAGCCGCCCCATGCGCCGCGGCCTGCTCGACGATCTGGCGAAGCTCAACGAGCTGAAATTGCGCGAATTCGGCGATCCGGAAATTGCCACGCGGATCGCCCAATACGAAATGGCCTATCGCATGCAGACGAGCGTGCCGGAGCTGACCGACTTTTCCGACGAGCCGGCGCACGTGCTCGCGATGTACGGAGCGGACGTGAAGCAGCAGGGCACGTATGCCTACAACTGTCTGATGGCCCGGCGGTTGGTGGAGCGCGGCGTGCGGTTCGTGCAGCTCATGCATGCAGGTTGGGACCAGCACGGCAGCATCACCACCGAGCTTTACAATCAGTGTCGCGACACCGACCAGCCCTCGGCGGCGCTGGTCGCCGATCTCAAGCAGCGCGGCCTGCTCGACGACACGCTGGTGATCTGGGGCGGCGAGTTCGGCCGCACGCCGTTTTTGCAGGGCAACATCGCCGACCGTCCCAAATGGGGCCGCGACCACCACCCTTATGCCTTCACCGTCTGGATGGCCGGGGGCGGCGTGCGGCCGGGAATCAGCTACGGCGCGTCGGACGATCTGGCGATGAACGCCATCGAGAATCCCGTACACGTCCACGATTTTCAGGCCACCGTGCTGAACTTGCTGGGCATCGACCACGAGCGGCTCACATATCGCTTTCAGGGGCGTGATTTCCGCCTCACCGACGTGCATGGCGAGGTCGTAGACGACATCCTGTTGTGAAGGCAATGAGGCATTTTCGGTGGCTGGGGCAGAGCTTGGCCAGATAGCGGCTGGCGCCCATCAACGGCGTGGCGGCCAAGAGATGCCCCGGTTGGACGCACCGGGGCATCGTCTGGCCGCCGAGATGAACGAAGTGCCAGCGTCCACCCGGCCAGACTCTGCCCCAGCCACCGCCAATGTCTCACCCTCGGCCGCGTAAAGTATAGAGGTCTATCTACCGCCTGATCCGCCTTGACCCTGTCGGCGCCCGTTTCTATACTCCCCGGCCCAATGGCGTTGCCGGCAGCCGCGTCGAGAATCTGCGCGGGCGTCTGAGTGGAACGTTTGGCCTACCGAACTCGGTTCAGGGAGAAACCGCATGGATCGCGAATCGACCGCCGCACCCGTAAGAAAATTGCGCGGGCGGCTGCTCTCGTTGGTCGGCGTGCTGACGACGGTCGGCATCGCCTTGCTGATTCGCCACGGCTGGCCGGCGCCGGCCGCCAAGGCCGAGTTGCCTTTCAAGCGGACCGCGGCCAAAAGCACTCCCAAAAAGAAACCCAAGAGCGAAGTCGAACCCGAGGCCCCGCCGGCCGAATTGCCGCTGCCGGAGAACCTCACGGTCATGGCCATCGTCAACGGCGAACGCATCGAGCGGCCGGAACTGGCCCGTGAGTGCCTGCGGCACTATGGCGAAGACGTGCTGGAAACGATCATCAATAAACGGCTGATCGCCGCCGAATGCCAGCGGCGCAATATCCCCGTGACCAACCAAGAAGTCAAAGAGGAAATGGACCGCATGGCGGCGCGGTTCGGACTGGCAACCGAGCAGCTTCTCAAAATGCTCAAGGAAGAACGCCACATCACTTCGCAGCAATATGCCAAGGAGATTCTTTGGCCCACCGTCGCGCTGCGAAAACTGGCCAACGACCGGCTGAAGGTCACCGAAAAGGATTTTCAAGAAGCCTACGACATGCTCTATGGGCCGGCGATCCAGACCCGGCTGATTGCCTGCGCCACGCTGGCCGACGCCGAACGGATCCGCGCGCTGGCGGTCGCCAATCCCGATGATTTCGGCAACCTGGCCAAACAGTACTCCATCGACACCGTCAGCGCAAGCTCGAAGGGGTTGATCCAACCGATCCATCACCATCAGGGCGATAAGAACATCGAGCGCGTGGCGTTCGGCCTGAAGGAGGGCGCGATTTCGGAAGTCGTCGCCGTGGGCGACCAGTTCGTGCTGCTGAAGTGCGAGGCCCACCTCGCCCCGCAACGGGTCGACCGCGCGAAAGTGCAGAAGGTCTTGGAAGAAAGCATCCGCGACAAGAAGCTCCGCCTGCAGGCCGAAAGCATCTTCAAGCAACTGCAAGACAACGCCCAGGTCGAGAACGTCTTCAACGACCCCGTCCGCAGCAAACAGCATCCGGGCATCGCCGCCATCGTCAACGGCGAGAGCATCACGGTCCGCGACGTGGCCGAAGAGTGCATCGAGCGGCACGGCATCGAAATGCTGGAAGGGCTGATCAGCAAGCACATTCTGACGCAGGCCCTGAAGCGCCGCAAAATCAAGATCACCGAGGCCGACCTGCAGGAAGAGATTGCGCGCATCGCCGTCGGCATGGGCAAGACCACCAAGGACGACAAACCCGACGTTCGGGCCTGGCTCAAAGACGTGGTCGAGCACCAGAAAATGTCGGTCGAAATCTATCGCGACGACGTGGTCTGGCCCTCCGTCGCCCTGCGCAAGCTGGCGGGCGACAAGACCGAGATCACCAAAGAAGACCTGCAAAAGAGCTTCGAGGCCAACTACGGCCCGCGCGTGCGTTGCCGGGCCATCGTGCTGAACAATCAGCGCCGCGCTCAGGCGGTGTGGGAACTGGCACGAAAGAACCCCACGCTGGAGAACTTCGCCGACCTGGCCAGGCAGTATACGATCGAGCCGGGCGGCAAAGTGAACGACGGCGAGGTCCCCCCCATTCAACGCTACGGCACCGAACCGCTGTTGGAGCAAGAGGCGTTTTCGCTGAAGAAAGGCGAGGTTTCCGGCATTGTGCAGGTGGGCGACAAGTGGGTGATCTTGTTTTGCGAAGGTTTCACCAAGCCGGTGGGCGTCAAGTTCAAGGACGTCGAGAAGCTGATGTACGGCGACATCCGCGACAAAAAAATCCGGGTGGCGATGGTCCAGCAGTACACCAAGCTGCAAGACGACGCCCGGATCGAGAACTTTCTGGCCGGCAAGGTGCAAGGGGGAGCGAAGGCCAAGCAGGCCGGCGATTCGCTGTTGAACGTTCCGGAGGGAACGCTGCTGGCGCCGGACAACCCCGAGCCGCCCCCCAAGAGCGCCAGCAAGCCGAAGCCCTCGCGGCCTGAAGTGCGATAGCCATTATTTCACGCTGCCGAGAATGAGACGTTGGCGGTGGCTGGGGCAGAGCCTGGCCAAGTGGGGGCCGGCACTTCGTTCAGCTCGGCGGCCAGGCGATGCCCCGGTGGGACGCACCGGGGCATCGCTTGGCCGCCACGCTGTTGATGGGCGCCAACTGCCATCCGGCCAAGCTCTGCCCCAGCCACCGCTTTTACTCGCGGCAACACGTCTCATTCTCGGCCGCGTGAAGTTATTTCCAAGCGAACTCGCCCGCGCTGGCGCTGGGCAAGTGACTGACGCCCATCAAGTGCTTGTCGACGGCACGCGCGGCCTCGCGGCCCTCGTGAATGGCCCACACCACCAGCGACTGGCCGCGGCGCATGTCGCCCGCGGCAAACACGCAGGGCACGCTGGTCATATAGTTGTCGTCACACTTCACGTTGCCCCGCGGGTCAAGCTCCAGGCCAAGCTCTTCGATGGCCCCGCGCCGCTCGGGCCCGACAAAGCCCATCGCCAACAGCGCCAACTGGCAAGGCCACTCCTTCGTCGTGCCGGCGACCTCGCGGGAGGCATGCCGGCCTTGCTCGTCCTGGTACCACTCGATGGTCACGGTCACCAGCCCCTTGACATTCCCCTGCTCGTCGCCGCGGAACTCCTTGGTGAGAATGCTCCAGCGACGGTCGCAGCCTTCCTCATGCGATGAGCTGGTGCGCAACATCATCGGCCAGTAAGGCCAGGGCGAGGCGATCGGCCGCTCGTTACGGCGGGGAAAATAACCCAGGTCGGGCGGCTGCGGCAAAAGCTCGAACTGCGTCACGCTCCGCGCACCATGGCGGTTCGAGGTGCCAGTGCAGTCGCTGCCGGTGTCGCCGCCGCCGATGATGATCACGTCCTTGCCGGTCGCCGTCAGCGAAACCTCCGGCGGAATCGTGTCGCCCTGGTTGCGTTTGTTCTGCTGGGGCAAAAACTCCATGGCGTAGTGAACCCCCTTCAGATCGCGGCCGGGGATCGGAAAGTCGCGGGGCTGCGTGGCGCCGCCGGTGAGCAAAATGGCGTCGTAGTTTTCGCGCAGCTCCGCGACGGGCACGTCGACGCCGACGTTGGCGTTGCAGCGGAACTCGACGCCCTCGGCCTCCATCTGTCGGATGCGCCGCCAGACGCGCGATTTTTCGAGCTTGAAATCGGGAATGCCGTACATCAACAGTCCGCCCGGCCGGTCGGCGCGCTCGAAGAGCGTCACCTGATGGCCGGCCCGGTTGAGCTGCTGCGAAGCCGCCAGGCCGGCGGGGCCGGAGCCGACCACGGCCACCTTTTTGCCGGTGCGCGTGAGCGGCGGCTCGGGCGTGATCCAACCTTCGTCGAAGCCGCGGTCGGCGATCGACATCTCGATTTCCTTGATGGCCACCGGGTCTTCGTTGATGCCCAGCACGCAAGCGGCTTCGCACGGCGCCGGACAGACGCGGCCCGTGAACTCCGGAAAGTTGTTCGTGGCGTGCAGGCGGTCGAGCGCTTCGCGCCATTGGTCGCGATAGACCAGGTCGTTGAAGTCGGGAATGATGTTGCCCAACGGACAGCCGGTATGGCAGAACGGCACGCCGCAGTCCATGCAGCGCGCGCCCTGCTGCCGCAGCTCGTCGGCCGGCAAGACCTTGAGGAACTCGTTGTAGTGCTTCAGCCGCTCGGCGACCGACTCGTTGTCGTGATGCTTTCGCGGATAGCGCATGAACCCCCGAACGTCACCCACGTGTTACCTCCCGCCTTTTCTTACATTCATTCTTTTGGATCGTCTGCTAGTCATCGTCGGTTTTTCGGCGAAGCCAGTAACTCGGATGCCGCTTCGCATGGGCAATTGCCAACACGACGAATTCGGTGTCAATGCGCTCATAAACAACGCTGTATGGAAAACGCTTGACGTTATGCTGTCGAATCTCGCGTTTCGTGCGAGGCTTTTGGATTCTTGCAAACCTGAACGGATCTCTTTCAATCGCCCTTAGTGCCAACGCGACCGCGTCCAGGAATTCCGCACCTAACCCCTCTTGCTGCTCTTCGTAGTGGTTCGCCGCTGCCTTAGATTCCGCCTCCGCTTCGGTCAGGAATCGCAGCTTCACTTTGATTGCCTCCGTGGAAGTTGCTTTCGGATGTCGTCTAATGCCTCTCGCCAGTCGCGAGCCGTATAATCGCCGCGATGTACAGCATCGCTACGCGATATGATTTCCTCCGCCCACGCATCTTCAGCGTCAGGATCCTCCGGTTCAAGACTGTGCAGTAGCTGCGTCGCCATTGCGGCGCGTTGTTGTTCTGGCAGTGCCAGCGCCTGAGTCAACAAGTCATCGACTGTACTCATTGTTTTTCTTCCTTTTAGGGTGCGTTACTCGGTGACTGCTATCAGTGACTCGTGTGGGCGGCCCATTTCACGCCGGCGCTGACCGTTAACCTTCGGTTAAACAATCGACATTATCCTCCCGCCGCCGCCAGCATGCCCACCGGCTCGCCGCGGTGCGCTTCGACCGCGTTTTGCTTCTTGATTTCCGCCAAGGCCCGCTTGTAGTCCTTCGGCATCACCTTGACGAACTTATGCACTAGCCGCGGCCAGTTGTCGAGCACGTAACGGCCACGGGCACTGTCGGTGTACTCCACGTGCTTGCGAATCAGGTCGTGTACCGTTTGCTTGTCTTCGGCATCGACCAACTCCTCCAGCTCGACCATCTCCTTGTTGACCAGCCGCGGAAAGCTGGCGTGCTCGTCGAGCACGAAGGCGATGCCACCGCTCATGCCGGCCGCAAAGTTGCGGCCCGTCTCGCCCAGGATCACCGCCACGCCGCCCGTCATATACTCGCAGCCGTGGTCGCCGACGCCCTCGACGACGGCCTTAGCACCGCTGTTGCGCACGCAGAACCGCTCGCCGGCGATGCCGTTGAGATACACCTCGCCGCTGGTGGCGCCGTAAAGAACGACGTTGCCGGCAATGATGTTTTCCTCCGGCACCAGGCTGCTGTCGCGCGGCGGATAAACGATCACCTTGCCGCCCGACAGGCCCTTGCCGCAATAGTCGTTCACGTCGCCCTCGACGCGCACGGTCACGCCGGACACGCCGAAGGCCATCAGGCTTTGCCCCGCCGTGCCGCGGAAGTTGAGTTGAATCGTATCTTCCGGCAGACCCCGGCTGCCGTAGCGCTTCGTGATTTCGCTGGAAAGGATGGTGCCCACCGTGCGGTTGACGTTGCGGACCGGAAGCTCATGCACCACCGGCTCGCCGTTTTCCAGGGCCGGCTGGCAAAGCGGCAGCAGCGTCGTCATGTCGAGCGACTTGGCAATGCCGTGGTCCTGGTCCTCGGCGTGATAGGTCTTCACATGATCGGGCACCCGCGGCTTGTAGAGGATGGTGCTGAAGTCGAGGCCACGGGCTTTCCAGTGGTCGATCGCCTTGCGGGTGTTGAGCATATCGACGCGGCCCACCATCTCGTTGATCGTGCGGAAGCCGAGCGAGGCCATGATCTCGCGCAGCCCCTCGGCGATCATGAAGAAGAAGTTGACGGCGTACTCCGGCTTGCCCGCGAATTTTTTGCGGAGTTCGACGTCCTGCGTGGCGATGCCGACCGGGCAGGTGTTCAGATGGCATTTGCGCATCATGATGCAGCCCATTGTCACCAAGGCGGCTGTGGCGATGCCCCACTCCTCGGCGCCGAGCATGCAGGCGATGGCGATGTCGCGCGGCGTGCGCAACTGGCCGTCGGTCTGCACCACGATGCGGCTGCGCAGGTTGTTTTTCACCAGCACCTGATGGGTTTCCGCCAGTCCCAGCTCCCACGGGATGCCGGCGTGCTTGATCGACGTGTAGGGGCTGGCGCCCGTTCCGCCGTCGTGGCCGCTGATAAGCACCACGTCGCTTTTGCCTTTCGACACGCCGGCCGCCACCGTGCCGACGCCGACCTCGGCCACCAGCTTGACGCTGACGCGCGCGTCGCGGTTCGAGTTCTTCAAGTCGTGGATGAGCTGCGCGAGGTCTTCGATCGAATAAATGTCGTGGTGCGGCGGCGGCGAAATCAGGCCCACGCCCGGCGTGCTGTGCCGAATGCGGGCGATCTCCTTGTCGACCTTGTGGCCCGGCAACTGGCCGCCTTCGCCCGGTTTGGCCCCTTGCGCCATCTTGATCTGCAATTCTTGAGCGCTGACGAGATACTCGCTCGTCACGCCGAAGCGGCCGCTGGCCACCTGCTTGATGGCACTGGAGCGGCGGTCGCCGTTGGCGTCGGGCAGGAAGCGCACCGGGTCTTCGCCGCCTTCGCCCGTGTTGCTGCGGCCGCCGATGCGGTTCATGGCGATGGCCAGCGTCTCGTGCGCTTCTTTCGAGATCGAGCCATAGGACATGGCGCCGGTGGCAAACCGCTTGACGATTTCCTTGGCCGGCTCGACCTCATCCAGGGGTATCGGATTGCCGGGCCTGAACTCCAACAGCCCGCGGAGCGTGAGCAACTGCCGCTGTTGATTGTCGATCAACTCGCAATACTTCTTGAAGTCGGCCGGACTGTTGAGCCGCGTGGCGTGCTGCAGCTTGGCGACCACTTCGGGATTGAACATGTGCGCTTCGCCCTTTTTCCGCCATTGATATTGCCCGCCCACGTCGAGCGCGAGGGTGTTGGGCACCTTGGTGCGCGGAAACGCGCTTTCGTGCCAGCGGACCGCTTCTTCGGCGATGGTCTCGATGCCGACGCCCTGGATTCGGCTGGCCGTCCAAGTGAAGTATTCGTCGATCAACTTGCGATTGAGCCCGATCGCTTCGAAAATCTGAGCGCCGCGATAGCTCTGCTGCGTGGAGATGCCCATCTTCGACATGACTTTCAGCAGGCCCTTGCCGGCGGCCTTCACGAAGTTCTTTTCGAGTTTTTCGATGGGCATGTCGGCCGGCAAGCAGCGTTCGCTCTGCATCTGCTCCAGCGTGGCGAACGCCAGATAAGGATTGACGGCGCCGGCGCCGTAGCCGGTGAGCAAAGCGAAATGCTGCACCTCGCGCGCGTCGCCCGTCTCGACGATCAGGCCGCACCGCGTGCGGGTTTCTTCGCGAATCAGATGGTGATGCACTCCGCTGGTCGCCAGCAGCGCGGGAATCGGCACCCGCTCGGCGTCGACGCCACGGTCGGAGAGAATCAGCAGCGTGGCGCCCTCGGCAATGGCCTGCGAGGCTTCCTTTCGCAACTCATGCATGCGGCGCTCCAGCGCGGCGGCGCCCTCGGCGCGCGGGAAAAGCATCGAGAGCGTGCGGGCCTTGTAGCCCGGCCGATCGAGCACCTTGATCGCGGCCAATTCCGCGTTGGTCAGAATCGGCTGCTCCAGCCGCAACAGGCGACACTGACCGGGCGCCTCGGCCAGCAGGTTTCCTTCGGAGCCGACCGTGGTGATCAGCGAGGTGACGATCTCTTCGCGGATGCCGTCCAGCGGTGGGTTCGTCACTTGGGCGAAAAGCTGTTTGAAATAGTTGTAAAGCAACTGCGGCCGGTCGGAGAGTACCGCCAGCGGCGTATCGTTGCCCATCGAGCCGACCGGCTCCTGAGCGTCGATGGCCATCGGCGCCAAAATGATCCGCAGATCCTCCAACGTGTAACCGAACGCACGCTGCAGCGCCAGCAAGCCGCCGTTGAGATGCCCGTTGGTAAAATGGCCGTTGGTCGCCTCGCCGTTCATGGCGGGCGGCTTGGGCAACGAGTCGAGCGTGAGCTGGTTTTCATTGAGCCACTGCCGATAGGGATGCCGCGCGGCCAGCTCGTGCTTGATCTCTTCGTCGGCGATGATCCGGCCCTGCGATGTATCGACCAGAAACATGCGGCCGGGACGCAGGCGTCCCTTCGACTCGATTTCGCACGGCGGGATGTCGAGCACGCCGGCTTCGGAGGCCATGATGACCATGCCGCCCTTGGTGACCCAGTAGCGGCTGGGCCGCAGGCCGTTGCGGTCGAGCACGGCGCCGATCGAAGTGCCGTCGGTGAAGGCCATCGACGCCGGCCCGTCCCATGGCTCCATCAAGCACGCCTGATATTCATAGTAGGCTTTCTTGTCGTCGGTCATGCTCTCGTGGTTGGCCCACGGCTCCGGAATGAGCATCGACATGGCCTGCGGCAGCGACCGGCCGGTGACGACCAGCAGCTCCAGCACGTTGTCGAAAATCGCCGAGTCGCTGGCGCCGGGCGTGCAGACCGGCAGAATCTTCTTCAGATCGTCGCCGTATTTTTCGCTGGCCAGCATGCTGCGCCGGGCGTGCATCCAGTTCACGTTGCCGCGCAGCGTGTTGATCTCGCCGTTGTGGGCCAAAAAGCGGAACGGCTGGGCCAGCTCCCAGGTGGGAAACGTGTTGGTGCTGTAACGCTGATGGACCAGCGCCAGCGCCGACTCGAACCGCTCGTCGGCCAGATCGGGATAGAACGGCTCGACCTGGTCGGCCAGCATCAGTCCCTTATAGACGACAACGCGCGACGACAACGTCGGCACGTAACAGTACTTTTTCTGCGTCAGCTCGCTGGCCCGCACCGCCGACTCGAGCTGCTTGCGAATCACGTACAGCTTCCACTCCAGCATGTCGGCCGGCGTGCCGCTGCCGCGGGCGATGAACACTTGCCGAATCACCGGTTCCACGTCGCGGGCGACGTAACCAATGTGCTCGTTGTCGATCGGCACGTTGCGCCAGCCGAGCAACCGTTGTCCTTCGGCGGCGATGATTTCTTCCAACTTTCGCTCGCACCAGTCCCGTTGGGCGGCATCGGGCGGCAGAAAAACGCAGCCGGCGCCATAGTCGCCCGGTTCCGGCAGCGTGAATCCGTGCTCTCGGCACTTCTCGACGAAAAACCCGTGCGGAACTTGCGTGAGGATTCCGGCGCCGTCGCCCGTCAGCGGGTCGCAGCCGCAGGCGCCGCGGTGCGTCAGATTCACCAGGATCTGCAAGCCCGAACGCACGATCTGATGGCTGCGCTCGCCGTGCATGTTGACCACAAAGCCGACACCGCAGGCGTCGTGCTCGAAAGCCGGATCGTAAAGTCCCTCGCCCTGGGGCAAACCGGGGTTCTGATGATTTGTGGTGGGCTGCATCACTTACCTCCGTCGACCTGCATGGACCAGCTCGGGCCGCGCATCGGCCTCGGCGATCGTTTGTCCGTTGTGGTTCTGGGTAGCTCCGACACTCCGTGACGGAGAAGCCTGGGTAGCTCCGTTCCCGGCGCGCCGGGGTGGCGGAATGTGTGTACCGTTGTCCCCATTTTGCTCGGCGAGAGCGTGGTGACCGTTGCCGCCGTTGATTTGCATGCCGCCAGGCGCGCCCTGCTCTCGACCCTGCCGTTGCAACAACTCGACAAACCGCTTGGCGGTCGTCGACAATTCCTTGCCGCGGCGATGAATGATGCCCAGCGGACGCACCAACTCGTCGGTGTCGAGCGGCACCGCGACAAGCGTGCCCGTCTCGACCTCGCGCGTGACGGTCGGTTCGGGCAGCAGGCCCACGCCGGCGTCGATCTCGATGGCCCGTTTGATGGTCTCGATATTGTCGAACTCCATCACGACTTGCACGGCGGCCGCGTGCAAATTCAGCACGCGATCGATCTCGCGCCGGATGGTCAGGCCGCCGTCGAAGCCGACCATCTTCAGGCCGTCAAGTTCGTTCAGACCGACGCAACGGCGGCTGGCGAGCGGGTGCATGGGGGCCGCGACCAGCACCATCGGCTCCTCGCGCCAGGCGAGCGCCTTGACGGCGCGCGACGATTTGGGGTAGCTCACCAGGCCCAGGTCGGCCAGGTCGTCTTCCACGGCCTGATAAACGCGGTCGGGGTGCAAATACTCCAGCCGCACATTGGCCTTGGGGTGTTGTCCTAAAAACTCCTGCAGGCAGCGGTTCATGTGGTGCAAACCCACCGAATAAATCGACGCCACGCGTACCCGTCCGGCCACTTCCTGGTGCAGCGTGCGTACCCGGTCTTCGACC
Organism: Pirellulales bacterium; assembly: GCA_035533075.1. Classification (NCBI taxonomy): domain Bacteria; kingdom Pseudomonadati; phylum Planctomycetota; class Planctomycetia; order Pirellulales; species Pirellulales bacterium. Next base: position 81,732 of record DATLUO010000121.1, read on the forward strand.
GCGAAGTAACGCTCGACCACCTCGCGGCAGCCCTCATAATAGACCTCTCCTTCGGGCGTCAGCACAAACGGCCTCTTCGACCGGTCGATCAGCTTAACCCCAAGCCCCTCTTCAAGTTGCTGCACGAGCTGGCTGGCGCCCGATTGCGAAATATCGTTTTCGTCGGCCGCCCGCGAAAAGCTGCGTTGACGCACGACGTCGCAGAAAACTTTCAAACCCTTAAGCTGGACCGCCATTGTCTGAATAACCAAACTAAATGAAGCGTGCGAATACTATCTGGATAGGACATACCAGACTATTTGCTGGCAGTCCCGCCGTCAAGCACCTGAACCGAAACAAAATAAGGCGGGGTGATGCTGGCGGGCAGCGGCGGGAAGTCGAGACCGGCCCATACGACTACGACTAAGCTGGCGCGAAACTCTCCCCAGCCTTCACCGGATAACCCCGCAAGAATTCAAGCGCGGTGATCATCCGCTTGCCCGCCGGCTGCAACTCGTGAATTCGCAGGCCGCCGTCTCCGCTGGCGATGACCAAGTCGTCGCCCGCATGAATGACGGTGCCTGGATTTGCTTCCGATCGTTCACTCACCGACGTGCGGCCAAGAATCAGCCTAAGCGTCTGGCCGCCCGGACGATGCCAAAACGTGTAGGTTCGCGGCCAAGGTTCCAGAGCACGAATCTGATTGCGGATGGCCGTCGCCGAGCGAGACCAATCGATCGCCCCGTCGGTCTTTCGCAGCCGCCGAGCAGGACTGGCTTGCGACGGATCTTGCGGCAAGGCGGTGACTTGGCCGGCAGCCAACTCGTCGATGGCCCTTACGACCAACGGCGCTCCCATTTCGGCCAAACGCCGCTCCAACTCGACCGCCGTCTCGTCGGCTCTGATCGGCGTGCGAGCTTGGGCCAGCGCGGGGCCGGCGTCGACGCGCGGCGTCATGTGGATCACCGTCACGCCGGTTTCGGTGTCGCCGTGATAGAGGGCCCAGTTGATCGGCGCCGCGCCGCGATACTTCGGCAGCAGCGAACCGTGCAGGTTGATGCCGCCCAGCCGGGCCACCGCCAGCGTCGGGGCCGACAGAATCTGCCCGTAATCGGCCACGATGAACAGATCCGGCGGCAGCCGCGCCAGCTCGCTACGGGCTTCGTCGGTATTGATGTTCTCAGGATCGAGAACCGGCGTATTGTGCTCGGCCGCCACGTCGCGTAGATGGCTGGCGGGAGCCTCCGCGTGCCGCATGGATCGCAACGGTTGCGTGATCAGGGCCACGACGTGGTGCCGCGTGCCGAATAGTGCCCGGAACAGCGGCGCCGCGAACGGACCCGTGCCCATCATTACCAGTCGCAACGAAGATTGGCTGTCGGCCGCCATGGCTCAGGTGCGTGATGCTTCCAGTTCGGCCAGGCGAGCGGAAATCTGCTCGTCACTGGGAATTTCGCCCCGTTGACGCCGGCTGGCAAATTCCTCCTCGAATTCGACCAGCTTTTCTCGCACCGCCGCTTCGGCCGTCGACGTCAGCCGGTCGATGAACAGCACGCCGTTCAGATGGTCGGTCTCGTGCTGCACGACGCGGCCAAACAGGTCGTCCAAATCGTACACAATCTCGCGGCCGGCCAGGTCATAGGCATTGACGCGGATGGCCTCCGGTCGCCGCACCTCGGCAAACAGACCCGGCAGACTCAAGCAGCCTTCCTCCTGTTCGGAGCTGCCCTTGGGATGGCTGAGTACCGGGTTGATGAAGACGTGCTCTTCGTCTTTCAAGTCCGGGTCGCTCGACAAATTGACGACGAACAGCCGATAGGGTAAATCGACCTGATTGGCGGCCAGCCCGACACCGCGATGCTCTTTGGAGTACATCAAGTCGAACATCTCGCGCACGAGCGTGCGCAACTCGGCATCGACGAGTTGCAGGGCTTTGGCAGTCCGCCGCAACGTGGGATGGGGATAGTTAATGACGCGAAGCAATGGGAATCCTATGGTTTCGATTGATAAGGAAGTTCATTTTATACGGCAAAGGGCGTGGCGGGCGAGGCCGCGTTGACGCTGAGTCAGATCGGGCCTAAAATTGAGCCGCACGTTCATCGCAATTCCTTATCCGACATTGACTTGTGTACGCAATGTTGCTCAGCCCCCGCCCCCCTGCGACTGTCTCGGCCAGCGCAAGCGAGGACGCTTACGCTACGCAGTTAGTCCGTCCCGGCCCCGCGGCGGCCGTCTCGGCCGACGGGATGCTGGCGTCGCGCCGGTGGCGATTGCAAGTCGCGGCGCCGGCGTGGCTTGTGTCGCTGGTCGTTCATGCCCTGTTGGTCATTCTACTGGGCTACGTCGCCAGCCAGCAGTTGCACGGCACCAACGCCCCGGCCCATGCCGTGCTGATCGCCAGTTATGCGGCTCAACCCGCCGAAGAGGATTATTTCGACGACGAGCTGTCGGTCGAGGTTGCCGGCGGCCAAGAAGCGAAGAGCGACGTTCCCTCGGACTCGCCCGACGAATCGGCCAGCGACGCGGCGGCCGGCGGTCTGAAGGCCATCGCCGATGCTCCGCCGCCGGTTGATTCGAGCGCGGCGCTACCGAGCACCGAGCTGGCCGCGGCCGGTACCGGCGACGCGATGTCGGGCACGACCACCGGCGCGGCAGGGTTCGCCAGCGGTCCGCGTCGGCCGGCCGCCATCCGCGGCAAGTTTGCCCGCACCCACGTTTACGGCGTGCCCGGCGAAGGGAACACGTTCGTCTATGTGTTCGACCGTTCGTCGAGCATGGGTACCGGGGCGGGCAGCCCCATGACATCGGCCAAGCGCGAGCTGTTGGCCAGCCTCGACGACCTTGGCGACGAAAACCGCTTTCAGATCATCTTCTATAACGACAAGCAGACGATCATGGATTTGGGCCGCGGTTTCGCCGGACTCGTGTTTGCCGATCCGCGGTCGAAGACGCTGGCCCGGCGGTTCGTCGAGGGCATCATGGCCGACGGCGCGACGCGGCATTTCGAGGCCCTGCAAAACGCGTTGCGTCTGGGGCCTGACGTGATCTTCTTTCTGACCGACGCCGACGAGCCGGGCCTGAGCGACGTCAGGCTGGCGCAGATTCGCCGCCTCAACAGCGGCCGCACGACGATCAATACCATCGAGTTCGGCGAAGGCGCGCAGCCCAGCCGCGAAAATTTTCTGTCTCGCATTGCCCGCGAGAACGGCGGACAATACGTCTACATCGACATCACCCGCCGCGGCGCACTCGACGCGGCGGCCGCGGGGCGAGACTGATGACACGAGATCGGTCTGAACTTCCTAGGATGGGACACGCTGGCGTTAGCGCGGCACGATTTTGGATTTTGGATTTTGGATTTTGGATTCCGAACAATCCAAAATCCAAAATCCAAAATCCAAAATGGCCCCGGTTCTGCGTCGCACTCCTACTCGCGTTACTTGCACGCCCGGTCTGGGGCGAAGACGTCGTCTACCTCTCCTCGCCGCGTAACCGGCAGGCGCGGACGCGCATCAGCGGCGAAATCGTCGACTACACGGGACGGCAGCTCGTCGTCCGCGTCGCTGAGGGCCGCGAAATCAAGCGGCCCGGCCAGCAGGTGGTGAGCATCGAGAGCGAGTGGCCGCCGGGCAAGGCCGAAGGCGACCGGTTCTTCGACGAACACCAGTTCCAAAGCGCCCGGGAAAAGTACGTCGCGGCGGTCCGCAAGGAGACGCGCCCCTGGGCGCGGCGGATGCTGGTCGCCCGAATCATCGCCTGTTACCGCGAATCGAACCAATTCGACGGCGCCGGCAAGCTCTTCATCGCCCTGGTGCGTGAGGATCCCGACACTCCCTACTTCGACCAGATTCCGCTCATCTGGCTGCCCGGCGATACGGCGGCCGCGCAGGCCCAGTCGGCCGAGGAATGGCTGGCCGACGAAAACCCGGTGGCGGGGCTGCTGGGCGCCAGCCGCCTGCTGGCCACCACCGAGCGTGCCCGGTCGCTCGACCGTCTCACGCGACTGATGTTGGAAAAGGACGCCCGCGTCGCCTCCTTGGCCGAGGCCCAGGAGTGGCGGGCGACGATTCCGACGGCCGACGACGCCGAGCTGGCCAAGTGGGAGCAACGAGTGGAAACGTTCCCGGTGCCGTTGCGGGCCGGGCCGTATTGGGTGCTGGGCCGCGCTCTGGCCCAGCATCGACACGCCGACCGCGCCGTGCTCGCCTTGCTGCACGTGCCGATTCTCTATCCCGACGCGCGGTTGCTGGCCGCCGACTCGCTCGCCACGTCGGCCCAGATTCTGGAGAAACAGGGCGACCGCGCGGCGGCCCTGCGGCTCAACGAAGAACTGGTTTCGCTGTATCCCGAAACGAACCGGGCGGCGGAAGCGAAAGCCTCGCTCTTGGCCGCTCCGCCCGCCAGACCGCCGGCGTCGCCCAGCGAGGCCGATGGCTTGGAACAGGCTTTCTTGTCTGGCTTGCGGGCATGGCGTTTGTTCGCGCTGGCCGAACAGCGTTGCCGCCAGCGGTTGGCCGACACGGGCCTGGGCGACGACGACCGCATGCATCTGGCAATCGAGCTTTCGCGCACGTGTACCGAGCACGCCTTGAACGAGGCGCCTGCCGACCGCGGGCCGCTGTGGGCCGAGGCGGTCGCGGCCGTCAAATCGAGCGCTGACAAAGGTTCGCGGCGACTGCTCGTCGAGGCACAAGCGGCGTTGGTCCACCTTGCCCGCGGCGAGTTGACGCGCCAAGAGGCCGAGTTGGCGGGTTCGGCCGCGGCCCCGCTGGATGCCGCGCGGCAAGAGCTTCGCACCGCCATCGGATTTCTGCAGGCGGTCGCGAAGAACGCCGCCTCGGAGGTGCGCCGAAGCAAGCCGCCGGCCCGCGCCCAGCAAGGCGACTTGGATGCCGATGAGCTGGCGTCTTTGCAGCGCAACATCGACTATCAGCTTGCGCGTGCGTTCCGCAATCAGGGCGAATCGTACCCGCCCAAGAGCGCCGACCGCACCAATTCGCTGCGTCAAGCGGTTGAAAAACTGGGGTCTTTGACGGCCGCCGAGGTCACCGATTCCTTCGCCTGGCCGGCGCGGGTTGACGAGGTGGTTTGCCTGCGTCTACTGGAAGATTTCGAAGCCGCCGCGGCACGGCTGCAAAAGCTGAACGAACTGCAACCGCCGCCGGCCATCGCGGCCACGCTGGAGGCCGAGGCCATCCGGCTCGCGCTCGACGAACATCGTGTGAGTGAGGCGTTGGCCGCGGCCGAGAAGGTGCAGCAGTCGCAGGGCCGGCACCGCACCGCCGACGTCGATTATGCTTGCCTGGAAGCCTACGTCGCCGCCTGGCGGGCCGCCTCGAAAACAAGCAACACCGAGGAAGCGGGCCAATGGCAAGACCGGGCGGCCGACATGATCCGCCGCATCGACGCCCGATATGGCCGCTATTGGAGTCGCCGGGCAGAGATGCTGCTGGCCGGCAACGTGGCCCGCGGCGGCACGACGCAAAACCTGGGGCTGCTCGTGCGGGCCGCGGAAAGCCTGTATCGCTCCGGGCAGCTCGATGACGCTCTGGCCGCCTACGACCGCGCGGCCCGCCAGGCCGCCGAGTCGAAGGATTCGGCCGCCGCCTTTGACTATGCGTATACCGCCGCGGCCATCGAGCAGCACCGCGAACATTATCACGACGCCGCCCAACGATTTCGCTCGATGGCCCTGGAGCAGCCCGAAAACGCCAAGGCCGGCGAGGCGCACTTGCTGGCCATTTACAATACCGCGTTGGCCGTGAAACAGGGCGGCGAAGCGGTGGGCTCGCCAGCCTACCTGGATCTTTTGAACGACCACTTGCGTCGCTGGCCCGATTCACCCACCGCCAACGAGGCGCGGATGTGGTTGGGGCAGTTCTACGAGAGCGAGGGCCGCTGGCAGGAGGCGGTGGCTGCGTTTCGCGGCGCGTCGGGGGCCAAGGCCGCCGCGGCGATGGAGGCCGTTTCGCGCTGCTACCAGAAGCGGCTGGCGGCGCTGGCCGACTCGGGACAGCCTACGGCCCAGCTTGCCGCGGAGGCCGCCGACGATTTCGAGCGCGTGGTGTTGGGTTCGCGGAACAACTTGCCGGAGCGTTGGAGCCAAACCGAACGCATCGCAGCCACCGGCGCGGCGAGTCTCTGGCTGCAATACACCGATCAATACGCGCGTGCCGAGCGGCTTCTTTCGGCGGCACTGGCCGACTCATCCGACGCGCCGGACGCCTGGAAGTCGTCGGCGCAGACGCTGGTCATTCTGGCGGTCGCGGCCCAAGGTCGGCGCGAGGAGGCCGCGAAGCTGCTGAGCGAGTTTTCCGGCGGTGCCGACGACGAGCTGCTGGTGCTGTTCGAGGGCCTGGACCGTGCGGCCGCCAGCGCGCCGCCGGCGGTGGCCTCGGAGTTGGCCGAGTTGCAGCTTCAAGCGGCCAAACTCCTCAAGCCCCGGCTGAACGAGCGGACGGCGGCCGAGCGGCAGCGTTTCGAGCGGACGTACATCCGGGCGTTGGCGGCTGCCAAGCGGCACGGCGAAGCGATCGAGGCCGCCAAACAGTTGGCCGAGGCCCATCCGCGCGACGGCGAGATTCAAGAGGAATACGCCCGGCTGCTGGTCGAGTCGCCCGACCGTGCGAACTGGGAGACGGGCTTGTCGAAATGGCGCGACATCGGCCAGAAAACGCGGCAAGGAAGCGAGCGCTGGCTGCGTTCGATGTATTACCAGGCGTTGACGTTGGAGCATCTCGGCCGTCGCGAGCAAGCCGCGCGGCTGATCAAGCTGGCTGAGGCGTTGGTGCCCGACCTGGGCGGGGCGGAGATGAAAGAGCAGTTTCGCCGCTTGAGGCAGGGCGCATCCACGCGGCCGGGTCGCTAGCCGCCGGCTGCGTCCCGGTTTCACCGGTCGCCGTCGATCGGCAGTTTTGATGGGCAGCAATTCGCGGCATAATGGCTCGGCCGGCTTGCTGTGCGAATGTGTGAGCGCCTATTTGCCGGTTGACGAAGTGCAGCGGCAAGAGTTCGAGGGCATGCTGCGTAATCATCCAGATCCAGGAGTGCAAGCGATGGAATTGGGTTTACTAGACCACGTCGAACAGCGAGGAAGGCTGGAAGGGAAGGCTGGAAGGGAAGCTGGAAGGACAGCGCGAACTGGTGTGGAAACAGCTCGAAGCCCGTTTTGGGCCGCTGTCGGCAACGGTTGCGGCCCGCTTGGAGACCTGGTCAAGCGATCGCCTGACGGCGTTGGGCTGTGCGCTTCTCTCCGCCGATTCACTTGACGATCTCGGGCTTGGTCAGCCGGAAACCGGCAGCACCTGAATCGTTATTCCAGGGGTCATTCTCCGCACGCCGGTTGCGGATCCAGACCAGATCGCCGCTCGACAGGTAGTCGGGAAAGGTGTTCACGACGGTGGCGAAGCCGCGAGCTTGCCCGTATTGCTGCCAGGCGAGCTGCCGGTATTCGTCTTTGCTTTTCGGGCAGCCCTCAACGCCCCAGCCGACCGCCACGATGCCGCGCCCTTCCCATGGCGGGCCGTTCGACAAGCGATAATAGTTGGGAGCGTGAGGGTCATCGGCGCCGGTGTGCGGACACTGAACGCAGAAATCGGCCACGTCGCCCACGGCGGTCAGGCACTGCATTCGCCAGAGCTTAGTCATACGGCTAGGCCGCGAAGCCGTCGAGCTGCGCCAGAATCTCGCCCAACATCGCGTTCGAACAGTAGCTGGAGCGGTCGTCGGCAAACAGGTCGATGTCTTCGAAGAAGAGCATCGCCGGTGAAAGCCGCCGGGCAAGATCGAAGATCGACCGCACGCTTTCCAAGCCAGACATGTCGGCCGCCGTCACATAGACAAACGTCGCCAGCTTGAGGCCGGCCAGCACCTTGCCGACCAGCGTCTTGCCCGTGCCGGGGACGCCGTGCAGGATGATGCCCCGCTTGAGCCGCACGCCATTTCGGCGAAAGGCCTCGCGACGGCGGAAGACCTCGACGGTGTTTTGCTCGATGGCCGTTTGCACCGAGGGCGCGAGCACTACGTCGTCCCAGGTGCGCGGTTCGAAGTCGGCCATGATTTCGCCGGTCGGCTTGATCACTTGTCCCTGCAAATAATGGGGCCGCTCGATGCGCCGCGCAAGCGCCTCCAGCTCGTCCTTCAAGCGTTCGTCTTCCGACCGCGGACCGACAAAAAACAGCCGGAACTGGTCGTAGCGCCCGCCTGAGACGGAGAGCACGCGGCGGCGGCCGTCGCGCAGTTGGTAAAACCGGGTCGCTTCCAGGGGGCACTCCGCCCAGCGGCCCGGCGCCACCAGCACCCGCACGGTTTCGGACGTCCAGAGGGCGCCGGATTCCGCGTCTCGATCGCCGCCTTCGGCCAGCAGCTTCCAATCGGGAAAGCAGGCGGCAATCGCCGGATCGACC
>DATLUO010000122.1 GCA_035533075.1 Pirellulales bacterium
GGCCCACCGTAATGGACGTCGCCAACGGTGGGGCGGCGCTCGCAAGCTCGCTCGCTCCCACCCTACATCCAGCTCCGACCTCACATCTTCTTCCCCAGCGCCGCGGCCACCTTTCGGCAGAGCTCCATCGTTTGTTTGAACTGTTCGATGTTGAGCGACTGATAGCCGTCGCTCAGCGCATTTTCGGGGTCGGGATGCACTTCCAGAATCAGTCCGTCGGCGCCGGCCGCCACGCTGGCGCAGGCCATCTGCGGCACCAGCCAGGTGTGCCCGGTGCCGTGGCTCGGATCGACCACCACCGGCAAGTGCGTCTTGCCGTGCAAGTAGGGAACGGTCGCCAGGGGAAGCGTGAATCGCGTGTGCGACTCGAACGTGCGGATGCCGCGCTCGCACAGCATGACGTTGGGATTGCCGGCGTCGAGGATGTATTCGGCCGCCAGCAGCAGTTCTTCCATCGTCGCGCTGGGGCCGCGCTTCAGCAGCACCGGTTGCCGGACCTTGCCCACCGCTTCCAGCAGGCGATAGTTCTGCATGTTCCGGGCGCCAATCTGCATCACGTCGGCATAGCGGGCAACCAATTCGACGTCTTCGGTGGCCAGCACCTCGGTGACCACCGCCAGGCCGGTCACGTCGCGGGCGGCGGCCAGCAGCTTCAGCCCGTCTTCTTTCAGCCCCTGAAAGCTGTAGGGGCTGGTGCGCGGCTTGAACGCCCCGCCCCGCAGGGCCGTCGCACCGGCGGCTTTGACGGCGATGGCCGTCGCCAGGATCTGCTCTTCGCTTTCGACCGAGCACGGCCCGGCGATGACGCCGATCCGCTGGCCGCCCACTTCCAGATCGCGAGCACGAACGACGGTTGTTTCGCTTTTCAGCTCGCGGCTGGCGACCTTGTAAGGGGCCAGGATGGGCAGCACTTCCGCCACGCCGGTGCCGCTTTCGAGCGATTCTTTCAGCCCGTCGCGTTCGGCGCCGATGGCGGCGATGACGGTGCGTTCGACGCCGCGCAGCACGTGCGCTTTGAGTCCCAGTCCTTCGACCCGTTCGACCATGTGCCCGACCTCCGCCTCGCTGGCATCGCGTTTCATGACGACAATCACGTTCAAGCTCCTGAAACCAACAAAAAAACCCCGCGACGGCCTGGGTCGCGGGGCTTGAAAATGCTTGCCTGATTAGGTTCCGTTACGAACCGCCTCCGGCCCCGCGACCGATCGGGGTAAAGTAAAACCAAAAACCAAAGGCATACGCCGGGACCGAATTCATGCTGTTATTCTGGCTTCTGACCGCGGAGGTTGCAAGTGGAAAATCATGCCGGCCCGGTTTCCACCGGCAGGCCTTCTTCGCGCCACGTCCGAAAGCCGCCGATCATCGAGCGCACGTTGCGGTAGCCCATCTTTTGCAGGTTGTCGGCGGCCAAGGCCGACCGCGACCCGCCGCCACAATACAGGACCAGTTTCGCGTTCAAATCGGGAAACCGTTTTTCGACGTCGCGCTCGATGACGCCTTTGCTCAGGTGGACTGCGTTGGGCACATGGCTTTGCATCCACTCGCTTTCCTCACGCACGTCGATCAGATTCAGTTGGTCGCCGCGCCGCAGGCGCCCCTGCACATCTTCGACCGCTACCTCCTGGATCCGCCGCTTGGCGTCCGCTACGAACTCATTGAAACGCGAAGGCTTGTCACTCATGGCAGTGGCTCCTTTCGTGCTGAATTAGGATCCGCCTGATGTAGCCTAATGCCGATCGCGCAACTCGACAACCGTTCGATCAAGCCTGTTCGAATGCCGGCGAGCGAACGTCGAGTTCGACCTTGGAAACGTCGAGTCCCGCGTTGCCAATTTGCAATTTGCAATTTGCAATTTGCAATTTGCAATTTCCCCCCCCGCCCATCCGCCGTCTACCGTCTACAATATCCCCATGTCTCTCGATCTCATCCTCGGCACGGCCGGGCACATCGATCATGGCAAAACGTCGCTGGTCAAGGCCCTGACCGGCGTCGATACCGACCGCCTGCCGGAAGAAAAACTCCGCGGCATCACCATCGACCTGGGCTTTGCCGAGCTGACGCTGGACGACATTCGCCTGGGCATCGTCGATGTGCCCGGCCACGAACGCTTTGTCCGCAACATGCTGGCCGGCGCGACCGGCATCGACCTGGCCCTGCTGGTCGTGGCCGCCGACGATTCCGTCAAGCCGCAGACCCGCGAACACCTGGAAATCTTGCGGCTGCTCGGCCTGGAAGAAGGCGTGATCGCCCTGACCAAGTGCGACCTGCCGGACCCTGGTTGGATCGACCTGGTCGAGGCCGAGGTTCGCGAGCTGGTGCAAGACACCTTTTTGCAATCGGCACCGCTCGTCCGCACGAGCGTGGTCAGCGGAGCGGGGCTCGACGAGCTGCGGCAGGCCCTTTCTGCGGCCGCGCAGCGAGCGTCGCACTCGGCAAGAATGGAACGCTTGAATGCTCCTTTTCGACTGGCAATCGACCGCAGCTTTACGATCGCCGGCCACGGCACCGTCGTCACCGGCAGCGTGGCCAGCGGGCAGGTGCATGTGGGCGACACGTTGACGATCGAGCCGGGCGGCAGGCCCGTGCGGGTGCGAGGGTTGCAGAGCCACGACCGGCCGAGCGAGACGGCACATCGCGGTCAACGGGCAGCCGTCAACCTGGCTGGCGTCCATCACGATGAAATCCGCCGCGGGCAGGAGCTGGCCTCGCCCGGTTACCTGGTGCCCAGTCGCATCCTCAGCGCCCAAATTACGTTGGCCGAAGACGCCCCGCGGGCGCTCAAGAACCGCACGCGGGCGCGGGTCCATCTGGGCACCGCCGAGCTGATGGCCTCGGTCGTGCTCTTGGAGGGCGAGCGTTTGGAGCCGGGCAGGCAGGGGCTGGTGCAGCTTTTCCTGAGCGGGCCGGCCGTCAGCATCTGGGGTCAGCCGTTGGTGTTGCGCAGCGAATCGCCGGTGGTCACCATCGGCGGCGGAAGCGTGCTCGACCCGAACGCGCCCAAATTGCCGCGCGGCGATCGCGACGTGCTCGACCGCCTGGCGGCCCTGGCCGGCGACGACAAGCTCGCGCGTGCGGCCGCCGCGCTGTCGTTCATCGGCCTGGCCGACTGGCAACCGGCCGACGTGGCCCGCCGGGCCGGCATCGACCGGGCGACCGAAGTCATCGACGAGCTCGTGCGCCGCGGCGATCTTGTGGAACTGGCCGTTTCGCCCAGCCGCGTGTCGCGGGTGGAGCGCCGCTGGCTCGACGGCGTGTTTCGCCGCATCGAAGGGGTGCTCGATCAGGAGCACGCCGCCTTTCCGTTGCGGACGGTGCTTGACCGTTCGCGGCTGGTCCACCGCCTGGGCCATCTCGGCCCGGACGCGGTAGTCGAAGCGGTGCTGGCCGCAATGCAGCGGGCCGGGCGGCTGCGAATCAACGAACGTGGCGTGGCGTTGCCCGGCCGTGGTCCGCAGCTCTCGAAGAACGAGCAGAAGCTGCTGGCCGACATGATCGAAACGTTCCGCGCCGCAGGTTACGAACCGCCGATGATCGACGACCTTCGCTCGCGCACCGTGAAGAACCAGCAGGCGGTGGAACCCCTGATTTCGCTGGCCGTGGCTGAAGGAGAACTGATCGACGTAGGCGGCGGCTTCCTCTTGCACGCCGAGGTGGAACGCCGACTGCGGGCCACTTTGGCCGCCCAGATGGCGGGCGGACAAGGCCGCACGGTGAGTCAAATCCGCGAGCTGCTCGGCACCACGCGCAAGTACGCGGTGCCGCTTTGCGAGTATCTCGACCGCGTCGGCTTTACCCGCCGCGAGGGCGACCTGCGTTTTTTGGCGCCAACCGCTAGAGCGTGATCTCCGTCTTCGGCAGCAGCCGCACCAAAGCGCGCACGCCAGCCGAGGTTACGCGCGTGCCCGACAAATCGATCTCTTCCAATGCCGATAACTGATTCAAATGCGCCAGGCCGTTGTCGGTGATCCGCGTGTAGCTCAGATCGAGGCTGGCGAGCTGCCGCAGCTTGGCAAGATGCACAAGCCCGGCGTCGCCGACGTCGGTGCCGCGGAGGCCGAGTCGATCGAGATGCGTGAACCGCGCCAAGTGCGGCATGCCGGCGTCGGAGATGGCCGTTTCGGCAAGAAACAGCCGCCGCAAATCGGCCAGCGATTGCAGTCGCTCCAGCCCGGCGTCGGTGATCGACGTGCCGCTCAAGTCCAATCGCCGCAGGCCCGACAGTCCGCTCAGATGTGCCAGGCCGGCGTCGGTGATTGCCGTCCCTTCCAGATCGAGCGCCTGCAGGTTCGACATGCCGGCCAACTCGGCCAGGTCGGCGTCGCAGACTTTCTTCTGGCACAGCGAAAGCTTCGCGGCGTCGATGGAGAAGTCGTCGTCGAGAAACTGTCGCAAGTGTGAAGAACCCGCCGGCACACTGGTGAAGACGACCGTCTCTTCCATGCCCGTCAGCGCGGCGGGCGCCGGCGCGCCTGAAGACCCACCTTGCGAGCCGACCGGCCCGGCCGCGGGCCGCGCTTTGGCCCAGGCCTGCGCGGCCTGCAAACATCGCTGCACGTCGCGCATGACCTCGTCCATTCGTTGATAGCGATCATCGGGCTTCTTGGCGATCATCCGCTGGAAGGTGGCGTTCAGCTCGGCGGGAACGTTCGTCAGCGACGGCAGCGGCGCCTCGCGGTGGGCCACCAGCTTCTGGATGAAACTGTCGCCGGCATACACCGGCCGCCCAGTCAGCAGAAAGTGCAAGGTGCAGCCCAAGCTGTAAATGTCGCTACGATGATCGCTGCTCTTGGCGTCCATCGCTTGTTCGGGCGACATGTAGTCGACCGTGCCCACCACCGAGCCCGACAGGGTGAGCTCGGTGGCAGCCACGCCTTCGCGGGCCGTGAGCAGCGAGGGCGCGGCAGGTTGCTCGAAGCGGGCCAGCCCCATATCGAGAATTTTCACCGCGCCATGCACGTCGAGCAAGACGTTGGCCGGCTTGATGTCGCGATGCACGATCCCTTTCTGGTGGGCGTGTTCGAGGCCCTTGCCGATTTGAATGGCCAGCTCGATTGCTTTCGCCGGCGAAAACGGCCCGTGCTTGCGGACGATGCTCGACAAGTCGCTCCCCTCGACGTACTGCATCACCAGGTAGTGAACGCCCTGAAATTCATCGGCGTCGTGGGCCGTCACGATGTTCGGATGCTCCAGCCGGGCGGCCGCCTCCACCTCGCGCTGAAAGCGCCGCAGCGTGTCGGGCGATTTGACGATGTGCGGCGGCAGCACTTTGATGGCCACCACCCGCTTCATGCGGCGATGTTCGGCCTTGTAGACCTGGCCCATTCCGCCTTCGCCGATCTTGTCGAGCAGCACGTAGTTGCCCAGCACGAGGCCGCGAGTGCGGCCCTGATAAATCGCCTGAGCCTGAAAGCGGCTCAGCTTCTTCTGCCGAACGAACTCTTGGGCCAGAGGTTGAGCGTCTTGCGAGCGATCGAGGCCGGGCAAGCTGTCGAGCACGGCTACGATTTCGGCCTGCGGCATCAAATCGCTTTCGGCCAGCCGCTTCAGGAAGTCGTCGACGCGGGTGGGCATTACCGCAGTATAGCCGCGCCGGCGGAGCGAAGCGAACAATTCGGTTTGAGTGTTTGGGAACGAACAGCCAACAGTGCCGGCCGTTTGACCGGCTTCAAGCGACGCGTAAAATGAAAGCTCATCAGGGCCAACCGGGGTGCAGTGAGTGTCTGAGACTTTTGATCCGTATCGAAAATGGCTGGGCATTCCGCCAGCCGAACAGCCGGCCGACCATTATCGCCTGCGGGGCGTCGGCCGGTTCGAAGACGACGCCGATACCATCTCGAATGCGGCCGACCGCCAGATGGCGCACGTGCGGACCTTTCAGACCGGGGCCCACTCCGCAGTCTCCCAAAAGCTCCTCAACGAGATCGCGGCCGCGCGCGTCTGCCTCCTCGATCGGGCAAAGAAGGCCAAGACGGCGCGGCGGAATTCGCCGAAGGCGAGGTGATCTATCTTCCGGGCGAACCGTGGAGACGGCTGCAGTTGCCCGTGTTGCCTCCTCATGAATACTCGTTGACCATCGAGTAATTGGGGAGCCGCGACGTGAACTTTGGCGTTGTGGTCGAAGGCCGGCAAGTCGAAGTGGTTCTCGACGGGGGCAACGGCGACCTCAGCGGGCTCCAGCTTGTGAACGGCCAGTCCTTCGATCGCAATTCGACGACGCACCACGGCCAAGTGCTGCGCGACGACGGGCCAAACACGATCGTCAGCACCGTGCGACGAGATGGTGTCGAGGTGACGTGCAACGGCCAGCCAGTCATCGACTGGAAGGGCGAGTCGCGCTCTTTGAGCTTGCCCCACGATTGCATCGTGCCCGACGACCGGCGGTTGTTTTTGGTTTGCTGGGGCACTCCTTATCGGATCACGCGGCTGGAACTATCTTCGCCTGTGGCCGAGATCCCGACTCAACAACCGGCCATGCCGGCCAAGACGCCCCGGTCACTGGCAGACCTGGCGGACCAACCGTCGGCCGACAAGCGTCTGCCGGTGCCGGCCGGAAAAGACCTCGCCATGCGGGCCGAATACGAGCTGCAAGCGAAGTATTGGCTCGATCGCGGCCTGCCCGACGACGCACCGACGGCGGACGCCGCGCGAAAGCGCGTGCTCGACAAGCCGGCGGCGACGCCGGGCATCAGTCTGGCCCGCATCCGCCCAGGACTCGACATGGCCATGTTCGACGGCGCGGATTTGCAGCAGTTCCGCGCGAGGGGCATCTCCGAAGGGCTCTGCCACAACTTCGGCTTCCGCTCGCCGCACCCCGCGGTATCCGGCGACAACTTTTCGATCCGTTGGACCGGCTGGCTGAAGCCGCCGCTACCGGGCAAATACGTCATCAAAACCAGCAGCGACGACGGCATTCGCGTGCGCATCAACGGCAACCTGGTGATCGACCATTGGCACCGCGGCGCGGGCGACGAGCTGGTCGAAGTCGAGCTTACCGACCAGCCGCAGCCGCTGACCGTGGAGTTCAACGACACCGGCGCCACCGCCGCCGTCTGCGTATCGTGGGCGCTGAAAAACCTTTCCGATTTTCAAGTCGTGCCCGCCGAAGTGTTCTTTCACGACCCGGCAGTCGTGCCGGCCAAGTAATCGGCCAGCAGGTTCAGATTCTTTACCGCCACGGACACGCGGCACCTTGCCTTCGCCCAAAAATGTCTGTACTATCGTGCATCAACGATGTCAATAGCCCGTTAGCCGGACAAGAGCAATGCCTCGGCCAAAGTCTCGCGAATCTTCTTCGCCGCAGCTTTGTTTGCCGCTGTCCGGTGTCGTCGCGAGTGAGAGGGACCTCGTGGCCATCGCCCTGGCCCTCGGCGCCAGAGAGGTCGACGGCTGGTCGCCGGAAGAGGATCACCTGGCGCTGGGGATTGAACCGGCCGATGAAAAAACCGCGGATGGCTACCTCGAGCAAATTCGTGCCGGCGAGGATCCGCTGGGGGCGCTGTTTTGCGAATTGCGGTCGGCGGTCCAACGACGAGCCAACGGCGCCACATTCACCCCGCGCTCGATCGTCGACGCGATGGTCGATTGGGCAATCCAATCGGGAACGCCCCAAAGAGTGGTCGATCCGGGAGTGGGATCGGGGCGCTATTTGTTGGCCGTCGGTCGGCGGTTGTCAACCGTTTCGCTGATCGGCGTAGAAATCGACCCGTTGCCGGCCATGCTGGCCCGCGCAAACCTCGCGGCAGCCGGGCTTGCCAAGCGTGCTCAGATCGTTCTCGGCGATTACCGCGACCTCTCACTGCCAGCGGCCAGCGGAACGACGCTCTTCATCGGCAACCCGCCCTACGTGCGGCACCACGACATCAGTCCAACGTGGAAGCGCTGGCTGGTTGACGAGGCGGACAAACGGAACCTTGCGGCAAGCCAGCTTGCCGGCTTGCACCTGCATTTTTTCTTGGCGACCGCGAACCTGGCGGTCTCCGGCGATTATGGCGCGTTCATCACCGCCGCGGAATGGCTCGATGTGAACTACGGAAAGCTGCTCCGTGAGTTGTTTTTGCGCGAGCTAGGCGGTCGCCGGATCGTTGTGATCGAGCCTTCGGCGATGCCCTTCGCCGACGCCGCCACCACCGCGGCCATCAGCTACTTCCAGATCGGTTCCGCCCCCGGCTCCATCCGCTTGAAGCGAATCGATACGTTGCAGCGGCTCGGCGAAGCCAATGGGAACCGCGTCGTGCGACGCGAGCGGCTCGAAAGCGAACGCCGGTGGTCGCACCTCACGCGCCGGGCGCGCTCGGGGCCTGCCGGCTATATCGAACTGGGCGAGCTTTGTCGTGTACATCGCGGCCAGGTCACGGGGGCGAACGGCGTTTGGATTGCCGGGGCACACAGCGACGGATTGCCGGATAGTGTGCTTTTCTCCGCGGTAACCAAGGCGAGGGAACTGTTTCGCGCAGGCAAGATTCTCGACGATCCTGCGCCGCTGCGCCGCGTTATCGACCTGCCTGTGGATCTCGATCGTTTCGGTTCCGCGGAGCGCCGGATCATCGATCGATTTCTGACACGGGCCAGAAAAGCCGGCGCCGACCAGTCGTACGTCGCCTTGAATCGCAAAGCGTGGTGGTCTGTCGGCCTGCGCGAACCGGCGCCGGTCCTGGCGACGTACATGGCCCGCCGGCCGCCCGCCTTTGTCTTGAACCATGCGAACGCACGCCACATCAATATCGCACACGGCCTTTACCCGCGAGAACGACTGAGCGACGCGGTCCTTTCCGGCCTTGTCGATTACCTCAGCAATGCCACGAACATCAGTGATGGACGTACTTATGCCGGAGGACTGACCAAGTTCGAGCCGCGCGAGATGGAGCGGCTGCTTGTGCCGGGAATCGACCTGTTGCAGCAGGGGCTGCGATGATCGACCCTCCAAGTTGGAGCTCCGACGAACTGAAAGCGGCCGCGAAAACTTCCACAGAGCATTTTCGCCAGCGGCGAATCGAAGAGCCTTTGGAGGATTACCTTGAGGCGTTCGACGATTATCAAGGGCACGTCGAGGACCTATTCGAGACGACCATCGATCTGACTAGGCTTGAGGCGTCGGCGGTCGAGATCTTGACTGACAAAAAGCTGCTCCATGCGTTTCGCTATCTTGCAGGACCGCCCATCTCGATCGACGATCTCAAGACGGTCGCGGAGGCTGCGTCGCTCAGTCCCAAGCAACTTCGCGCCAATCCGGAGATGGTAGCGCGCGTCGTGCAAGTGGTCTTGATGGGCCTCGACCGGCGGCGGTTTCCCTGGGTGAAAGAGAGTCGAGAACCGTCCGAAGCTGAGAGACAAGCCGCGGTTTTGGCGTCGTCCGCGATGATGGCGGCTCAGCGCGCCGGCACCAAACGCCGTAGCGAAGGTGGCCGCAGAATTGCTGGCACACGGCCTGGTGCGGGTCGCCCCGCGTGCGGTACTGACATTCGCCAACGCGCCGCAGCCCGGCGAATTCTGCGGTGAAAGCTATCTTGGCAATCGCAAGGCCGATTTTCTTGTTCGACTTTGGGACAATCGCCTGATGCCGATCGAGTGTAAGGTCTCCAACTCCGCGACAAACTCCGTCAAGCGCTTGAATAACGATGCCGCGGCCAAAGCGGAAGCATGGCGCAAAGATTTTGGCGAGACGCAGGTTGTGCCCAGCGCCGTGCTCGGTGGCGTCTACAAGCTGCACAATCTCATCGACGCCCAGAATCGAGGACTTGCGCTATTCTGGGCGCACGATCTCAAAGCGCTGGTCGACTTTATCGAGAGAACTCGGACCTAAGCCCAGCCTTTCAAGTCGTGCCCGCCGAGGAGTTCTTTCACGACCCGGCGATCGTGGCGGCCAGGTAATCGGCCAGCACGTTCAGATTCTTCACCGCCACGGACATGTCGATGATCGGACCGACGTACGCTTGATATCGAAGCTTGTCCTCCGTAACCCAGGCCCCTCGGTCGTCCAGACCCTCGATCGCCGCCCGCGCCCGGTCTTCCATGCCCCGCGTCACTCGCCCCGGCTTGGTGGCCGTCGTCTGCTTGTCGCCGGCGGACAGGGCCTCGTACTCTTTTTCGATCTCGTCGAGCTTGCTGGCGACCTTGAACCCATAGTGCGTCGGCAGATCGGAATCGTTATATGTCAAGGTGTAGTCCTTGGTGAAATACAAAGGCCGGTTCGATTGCAGCTCATAGAACCGCGCCAGCCGGCCGTCGGGCAGCAGCGACTTTTTGAGGTAAGCCACTGCCCGCGGCACCGGCTCCAGATACTTCCGTTCGCCCGTGCGGCGATACACCTCCAGCAGAATTCGCAACACGCCCTGCGATTCGCCGCCCGTCACCGCCGGCGGCTCGAACTTGCGGGCCCAGGCCGGGTGCATTTCAAAATCGTATTGCTGGGCCCAGGCCGGTTGCGGATCGGGCAGTTGAGCCAACAGCAAAAAGTCGGCCGCCTTGAGCACCGCCTGCCGATAACGCGGACCGCCATAGACCGCTTCCGCCAGAAAGAGCGCGTGGATCACATCGGGCACCAGATCGTCGTTCAGCGTATAGCGGAACCAATAGCTGCCGTGACCGGGATACATGCGTGGCCAGTCCCTCGGATAACCGGCAGGCATGACGGGAAAGTCTTCGGGCCGGTGCGGTTCGTCCCAGACCTGCGGAAAGCCGCCGTTGGGATACTGCGCCCCCAGCAATCCGTCGAGTGCGAAAAGCGTCATTTCATGGACCGCTTCGTCCTTGAACTCCAGCGAACGATCGAGCTGCGCGAGAAACCGAATCGCCGACTGCGTTTTGTCATCGTCGAGGCTGGAGGGCGTCCTTTTTTTGGCTCCGGGCGGATCGAGGCGGTAGGGCGTGCGCGTGCGGTCGGCCGGGTCGAAGTCGATATGGTCGTTCCAGCCGCCGGAGCGGAGTTGTCCGCGGCGGAGTGCTTCCGCAGCGGCGCCTGCGGCATCGAGAAAGAGTGGTTCGCTGGTGGCATCATAGAGTTTGACATACGCTTCACCGACGGCGGGCGTGCCGGGCGGCTG
This sequence comes from Pirellulales bacterium, assembly GCA_035533075.1. Lineage (NCBI taxonomy): Bacteria > Pseudomonadati > Planctomycetota > Planctomycetia > Pirellulales > Pirellulales bacterium. The sequence continues at coordinate 11,040 of DATLUO010000122.1, forward strand.
CACCCAGACGGTGGTGCCTGTGACGTTTCCTTCGCCCTCGCGGAGCGTCAGATCGGCGCTGTATCGCCATAGGTACCCGCCTTTGGTCGCCACCTGCCGGCTGTAAAACGTCGCCGCCTTCTTGGCCGCGGCCAGCGCGTCGTCGCGCAGCTCGGCCCGACCGTCGGTGCCTAGAAACACCTCGACACAGAAAACTACATACGCGGTGACGCGACGAAACATCGTTTGCTCCCTTCGTGCCGATATGGCTCGGAGTTGTTGGTCGACCGCGCCTCGGATCCTCTTGCCGCCAGCCTTATGCGCTGGTTCAGGCTCCGTCGCTATTATGGACCAGCCGCTTGCTCGGCGGAAGCGTTGCTCGGCTGCAAGAACGACGCTGCGCGATATCGAGGCCCTTCCGCTTGCGGAGCAAGCGGGCTACGGCCACAATCTACGTTTACGGCTTATCAGGAGTCGAGTTGCATAATGAAACTTGCCACTGCCGAGATGTTGCGGCGATTGGGATCGGGAGAGACGATCGCCGAGCTTTGCTCCGCGGCGCAGATTGGCCGCGACCAGTTCGACGCCTGGTGGCAGCGCGAAACCCAGCGCCGCTGGCCCCTGGTCGATGGCGACGCCGCGGTCTCTCGCCGCGGCCGCTGCGAACTCTTCCGCGACCGTTGGGGCATTCCGCACGTTCTGGCGGAGAACGACGAGGCCCTGTTCTTCGGCTTCGGCTATGCCATGGCCCAAGACCGGCTCTTTCAACTCGATTATCTCCGCCGCCGGGCATACGGGCGGCTGGCTGAAGTGCTTGGCCCGGAGGCGCTCGAATTAGATCTGACCGCCCGTACCATGGGACTCGGAGCGATCGCCGAAGCAGAGTGGGCCGCCGCGGGGCAGGAAATGCGAACGCTGGTTGCCGCGTTTTCGGAAGGGATCAACACGGTGATGCAGGCGTCGAGGGACGCGCCGCCCATCGAGTTCGATCTGCTCGATTGTCGGCCGCAGCCTTGGTCGCCCGTCGATTGCCTGGCCATCGAGGGCGAATTCCGCTGGTATCTTACTGGCCGCATGCCCGTGTTCGCCGTGCCCGAACTGGTCCACCGGACGTTGGGCGATGGGCCGCTGTATACCGCGTTTCTCCAAGGCGAAGCCGACGACGAAAGCATTTTGCCGGCGGGTTCCTATCCAAGGGCAAGCTGCGGCACCGAGCAATTGGGCCCGAGCGGCGGCGATCCAACTCCCTGCGAGGGAAGCAACAACTGGGTACTGGCCGGGCATCGTACCACCACGGGCCGGCCGCTCTTGGCCAGCGACCCGCACATCGCCTTCGGCGCCGTTTCGTGCTGGTACGAGGTACACCTCTGCGGCGGCTCGTTCAACGTGGCGGGCATGACCTACGCCGGCATGCCCGCCGTCATGTTCGGCCGCAACGAACTCGTGGCCTGGGGATGCACCAACAACATCTGCGCTCAGCGAGACTTGTACCGAGAACGGACCGACGCGGCGCATCCCGATGCGTTTTTATACGACGGCCGCTGGGAACCTGCCGTCCGGCGCGAAGAAACGATCGAAGTGAAAGGGAGCGGGCCGGTACGCAAGACGGTCCGTTCGTCGCGGCACGGGCCGATCGTCGACGAGTTGTTGCCGGCGGCACTGCGCAGCGGCGAACCGATCTCCATCCGCTGGCTCGGCCGCGAACCGTGCCGCTGGCTGGAAGCACTGCTGGCCATGAACCGGGCCAAGACCGCGGCCGAGCTGCGCGAGGCCACACGGCCCTGGATCGTGCCCACATTCAGCGTGGTCTATTGCGACATCGACGGGCACATCGGCTACCAGTCGGTCGGCCGCATCCCGATTCGCAAGCAGCCGACACGACGTTGCCGGCCTGGCTGGGATCCGGAACACGAATGGCAAGGGCTGATTGCGTTTGAGGGCATGCCGCACTCGATCGATCCCCAACGTGGCTTTTTGGTGACGGCCAACAACCGCCCGGCCCCCGACGACTTTGCGTATCCGCTGGCCGGGGTGTGGACGAGCGCTTATCGTGCCCGTCGAATTCGGCAAATGATCGAGGCAAAACCGAAGCTTTCCTTCAACGATCTGGGGCCGATGCAGCTCGACGTTCTGTCGTTGCGTGCCGTGCAGTGCGTGCCCCGGTTACTCGAATTGTTGAGCGACGAACCCGCGCCGCGGACGCGCGAAGCGATCGCCGCCTTGCGTGGCTGGGACTGTCGCATGGAGGCCGAATCGGCGGCGGCCGCGATTTTCGACGTCTTTTTCGCCCATTGGTGCCAGGCGGTGGCCAACGAGCGCTTTTCGGGCGAAGCGGCGACGCTCGTGGCCGCGGCGGCCGGCGGACTCGCCGTCGAGCTGCTGCGGACCGACGAAGTGAGGTGGTTCGCCACGGACCGCCGGCAAGCAGCCATCCGCGAGTCGTTCGCCGCCGCGCTCGACACGCTCTCGAGCCGTCTTGGCTCATCGATCGCCGGTTGGCAATGGGGACGCTTGCACCGCATGCAGGTGCGGCATGTGCTCTCGGGCCGCGGCGATCTGGCCATGCTTCTCGACCAGCCGTCATTGCCGGTATGCGGCGACATGCTGACGGTCTGCAACACCGGCAGCGATGCTGACTGGCAAGCCACGCTCGGCGCGGGCTATCGGATGCTGGTCGACATGTCGGTTTCGCCCGCGGAAATCCGGGCCATCGACGCCGGCAGCGAGAGCGGCCATCCGGCCAGTCCGCACTACGCCGATCAGTTGCCCGCTTGGCAGGCCGGCCGTTATCACCGCCTGTCGCTCGACCGCGGCATGGCAATCGCGACGGCGCAGCATCGTCTGGTACTCTAGCATCATGGATTCACAGCAACTGCACCTGTTCGTGCTGGCCGTGGTGCAAGGCATCACCGAGTTCTTGCCGGTCAGCTCCGATGGTCACATCCTGATCGTCAACGCCCTTTGGGAGCGCGCCAGCGGCCGAACGCTCGACGATCCGCTAGGCGTCGAGATCATACTGCACGCCGGCACGCTGCTGGCCATCCTGGTCATGTATTGGCGGCGGCTCCTCCGCTTGCTCAGCGACGATCGACATATGATCGGCCGCATCGTGGTGGGCACGCTGCCCGCCGTGGCGGTCGGCTTGCCGCTGCACGAGATCGAGGCCCTGCGCTCGTGGCTCGAAAGTCCCCTGCTGGCCGGCTGCTTGCTTCCGGTGACAGGCCTCATCTTGCTTCTCGGTGGACGCCGCGAAGGGACCATCGATTATTCCCAGATCAGCTATCGTCAGGCGTTCTTGATCGGGCTGGCACAGGCCACGGCCCCCTTGCCGGGCATCTCGCGCAGCGGCGTCACGATCATCACCGCGCTGGCCCTGGGCCTGCGTCGCGAAGCGGCCGCGACCTTCTCGTTCGTGCTGGCGGTGCCGGCCGTGAGCGGCGCCGTGGTGCTGGGCGCGAAAGACTTGGTGTTCGGCAGCCGCAACTCAGTCGATCTGGGGCCGCTGCTGTTGGCGGCCGCGTTGTCGTTTGTCGTCGGCCTGGCGGCGCTGGCCTTGCTCTTGCGCTGGCTGCGGCAAGGACGCTTGCGGCCCATGGGCTGGTGGTGCATCGCGGTCGGCGCGGCGTTTACGGCCTGGCAGCTTCTTGGGCGGCCGGGGCCCTAATCACTTCCGCCGATCAAGATGGCCCGATTTGTTGATGGCCCGCCAAAGGCGCAAGCCGAGCAAAATGCTGAGCGTCGAGCCCACGGTGCCCAGCAACGACGGTTGGCCCAGAAACCCAGGCCAGGGAATCAGCGGAGGCACTTTCATGCTCAGCAACATTGCCGACCCCAAGAACAGCGCGCTGGCCAACAAGCCCAACACCAGCCGGTTCACCGACGGCTCCAGGCCGCGGTGGTCGAGGTGGACGTCGAACTTGCCGGTTTGCACCTGTTGCAAAATATCGACCACACCGCGCGGGAACACCTCGGCCAGATATTCCAGCTCCGAGTACAGCCGCCGCAGCTTGCGCGCGTGCCGCAGGGGCGACAGCCGCCGCCACACAAGCTGCTTCTTATACGGCTGCATCACCTCCATCAGGCTGAAGGTCGGCGACAAGAGCCGGCTGGTGCCTTCCAGCATCACGAAGACTTTGACCAGCATGGCCACGCGCTCCGGCAGCATGATCTGATAGCGGCGGATAATCTCCATCATCTCGTTGAGCGCGCCGCCCAGATCGAACTCGTCGAGCCGCTGATGGGCGTAATGGGCCACGAAATCGGCCAGGTCGACGCTCAACGCCGCCTGGTCCAGTTGCGGCGGCGTCATGCCGATGCGCGTGATCAGCGAGGTCAGGTGCAGGGCGTCGTGCTCCACCAGGGCCGACAGCATCTCTTCGATGCTCTCGCGCAGCGACTCGTCGATGCGGCCGACCATGCCGAAATCCAACAGCCCGATCACGTTGCCCGGCATCACCACCACGTTGCCCGGATGCGGGTCGGCATGATAGCAGCCGTGGACGAAGATCATCTTCAGGTACAGTTCGGCCCCGCGGCGGGCAACCTCTTTCAAATCGTAGCCGGCCGACACCAGCCGCTCGCGCTCGATCAGCCGGATGCCGACGAGGTGCTCCATCGTCAGCACGCGGGCGGTACACAATTCAGGAAACGAACGGGGAATGCAGACCGTTGGATCGTCGGCAAAGTCGAAGGCGAACTGCCGCATGTTCCGCTCTTCGCGGCTGAAGTCGAGTTCGCGGCGCAGGGCGCGCTGAAACTCGGCCACCACCGCGCGCGGCCGGTAAGGAACAAACTCCGGCACCATCTCGGCCATCTGCGACAGCCCGATGAGAATGTCGAGATCGACGCGGATTTTTTCGGCGATGCCGGCGTGCTGCACCTTGACCACCACCTCCTGTCCGTTTCGCAGCCGGGCAAGGTGGACCTGCCCGATCGAGGCCGAGGCGATCGGCTCGTCGCTCAACTCGGCGAACACCGCTTCGATGTTGCGGCCCAGCTCGCTTTCGATGGTGGCCCGCACCGCGTCGGGCGGATCGGCCCGCACCGACGTTTGCAGGTGCTGCAACTCGGTGGCCAGATCGACGCCCACGAGGTCGGCGCGGGTGCTGAGAATCTGCCCCAGCTTGATGAAGGTCGGCCCCAGTTCCGCCAGGGCCAGGCGAATCCGCACTTCGGGACGGTGCCGCGCCAGCAGCTCGCCGTCGGCATCTTTGAAGAACCGCTTGGCGAAATCCCAGTCGAGCCGGCTCACCCAATTAGCCAAGCCATACTTGCTGAGAACGGAGAGGATCTCGCCCCAGCGGTTCACGTTCCGATAAAGCTGGGGGATGGCGCTGATTCTCATAACGTTGCAGCCGTTTGCCCCTCTGCCTAGACTATTCTAAATTCATATCCCCAGAAAGGCCCGTATGAACCGCATTCTTGGAGCGGCAATTGTGGCGGCGCTCGCTAGTTCGCTGGCGACCTGGGCGGTGCTGCGCGGTAGAGAAGCCGACCCGTTTACGTCCGCGAGCGGACGTCATGCCGGTCCGGAGCACGGGCCGTCGGGCCAGGGACGATCAGCCGGACCGGCAGAATCGGAAGTCGTGGCGCTGGCCCGGCTGGAACCTGAAAACGGCGTCGTCAGCATCAACGGCACGCCCGGCGACCGGTTGCAGGAACTTAAAGTCAAATTAGGCGATAAAGTTGACAAAGGCAGCGAGCTGGCCGTTCTGGAGAGCCGCTCCTTGCGTCAGGGCGAGCTCGAGCTGGCCGAAACGCAGCTCCGCGAAGCGCGCGAGCGGAAGACGGCCGAAGAGCACTACGCCGATGCCGTGCAGGCCGAAGCGGAGCTGGCTGAAGAGCAGGCAAAGTTGCAAGAGCTGGACGCCGCGGCCCAAGAACAGAAAATCGCGGGATTGCAAGCGGCCCACGTGTCGGCACAGCAAGACCTGAAGCGGCTGGAACACGTCCGCCAGTCGGCCGGCGACGCGCCCGGCGACGAAATTGTCTCCGATCAGCAGTTGGCCCACCAACGCCTGGCGACCGACAAGGCCGAGAACGAGCTGGCGGCGGCCCAGGACGAATTCACCAAACTGCGGCAGGGGATCGATCTGGCCCACCGCCAGGCGCTGGCCAAACGAAAAACGGCCGAAGCCAACCGCGAGCGGATTCCTTCGACCGTGCAGATTCAATCGCTGGAGAAGCAGGTCGAGCTGGCGCGCCGCCGCTTGGAGCTGACGGTGCTGCGGGCGCCGAGCGACGGAAAAATCCTCAAGATTTTTCTGACCGAAGGTGAAACGCTGGCCCAGCAACCCATTTTACAAATGGCCGACACTCGCCGCATGGTGGCGGTGGCCGAAGTCTACGAAGACGACGTGCGCCATCTGCGGCCGGGGGCGTCCGCGCGTGTGACCAGCCAGGCCCTGGGTGCGGCATTGACGGGCAAGGTCACCTATATCGGCAGCATGGTGGCCAAGAACACGGTCATTTCTCTCGACCCGACCCAGAGCACCGACCGGCGGATCGTCGACGCTCGCATTCTGCTCGACGACGACCCGGAGGCCCGTCTGTTGATCAACTTGCAAGTCACGGCCCGCATTCGGCGTGACGGCGCCGGTCGGGGGAGCGATGTGCCGGAGGGACGTTAGGACGCTGAGCGGATGCGGAAGGATGTTCTGTTTCGCTGTTCAACGATCGATGTAGTTGCTAAACTAGCGGAATGATGCTCAACGATCAGCAACGGCAGTCGGCTCTGGAGGGCAACCCGGTCGAAATCGCCGACGGAAATCAGACGTTTTACCTTCTTTCCAAGCGGCAATACGACGAGCTGCAGCGGATTCGCGCGCTTTTCGGCGAAACCGAGGAAATCGAATTTTCCCCCTATGAGGCTGACGATATCGTCGACGCCAACGACAGCAAATAGTCCCACCGGGCCGGTAAAAATCAAAGCTTACCAGTTTGCCGTGCCGATCCGCCTTGTCGTCGGGGCGGCGCGGTCGCAGGTCTTCCCCGCTCTTTTCGATCCAGGTACGAATCACAACTTGGCCATTCGGGAACAGCACATTCGCGATTGGACCGGAATGGCGCTTCGCAAACTTGGCGCGATTAGGATTAACGGCGTTGTCGTTCCAGTTGTGGTGGCCGACATCGAGCTCGATGGCAGAATCTTGTCGAACCCCGATGGGATCGTCCTTTATCCGGACAGCGTTCCCTTCGCTCCAAGGTTGCCTGTGCTTGGGCTGCGCACTCTAGTACGGAATAATGTGGAGGTCGTCATTCGCGGAAAAGATGTTATCATCACGCCGTGACCTCATCTCGCGCCCATAGCGAGGGCAGCTCGTCCTATGCTCTATGCAGAAAATCGACGGTTCACAAGGCGAAGGCGGAGGGCAAATCCTGCGAACGTCGCTGGCGCTGGCCATCGTGACGCAACAGCCGATCATAATTGAAAACATCCGGGCAAAGCGCGATAAGCCGGGGTTGCGGCGACAGCACGTCGTGGCCGTGCAGGCCGCGGCAAGGATCAGCGGCGGCAAGCTTTCGGGCGACACCCTCGGCTCACGCGAGCTGCGGTTCGAGCCGGTCGCCGTACAGGCGGGACAGTACAAGTTCGATATCGGCTCGGCCGGCAGCACCACGCTTGTGCTGCAAACCATCTTGCCGCCCTTGCTCATCGCCGAGGGCCGCTCCACAATCGAGCTCGTCGGCGGCACACACAACCCGTTTGCGCCGCCCGTCGACTTTTTGGAGCGGGCCTTCCTGCCACTGATCAATCGCCTGGGTCCGAGCGTCGCGCTGATGCTCGAACGGCCCGGCTTTTATCCGGCGGGCGGCGGCCGATTACGCGTCGAGATCGAGCCGGCCAGCCGTCTGACGCCAATCGAGATCGTCGAGCGTGGTGAGATTCGGTCGCGGCGCTGTCGCGCGACCGTGTCGAACTTGCCCGACCATATTGCCGAGCGCGAATTGGCCGCCGTTGCCGCTGCGCTGGATTGGCCTGATGAATGTCTGGAAGTGCGGCGCTATCACGAGCGCAACTTCGGGCCGGGCAACATCGTGACGATCGAGGTCGAGAGCGAACACGTGACCGAGGTTTTTACCGGCTTCGGACGCCGGGGCGTGCCGGCGGAAACCGTGGCGCGCGAAGCCGCGGCGGAGGCCAAACGCTATTTGGAAGCCGGCGTGCCCGTGGCCGAGCACCTGGCCGACCAACTGCTGTTGCCGCTGGCGTTGTCGGGCGGCGGCGCCTACGTCACGCTGGCCCCGACGCTGCACGCCACGACGAACATCGAAATCATCTGCAAGTTCTTGGACGTGCCGATCGCCGTCGAGCAGCAAACCGATCGCCGCTGGAAAATTGGTATCGGCTGAAGCTGAATTGGCGCGCAGGATTTTCCGGGCGGCGGGAACTATCTTGTCGACTATGACGCATCGCGACCCGCCGACCAACGGCCCGCAGAAACCAATCGACTGGGGAGCGTGCCTGGCCGAACACGAGCGCTGGCTGAGGGCGGTCATCCTCGCTCGTACCGGAGAACCGCAAGCCCTGGATGAGGTTTGGCAGGAGGTTTCGCTGGCGGCGATCGAGCAGCGTTCGCCGCTGGCCGACCGCGAGAAGGCGCCCGCTTGGCTTTATCGCCTGGCGGTCATTCGGTCGGTCCGCTATCGGCGACAGCGCGCCCGGCAGCGGAAGCAACTGGCCCGGCTGGCCGCGGAGTCGAACGGTCACGCCTCGGCGGCCGACGACCCGTTTGAGTGGCTGCTGTGTCAGGAGCGGCGCGAATTGGTCCGCCGGGCACTCGACAAGCTGACCGGCCGCGATGCGGAAATCCTGATGTTGAAATACCACGAACGTTGCAGCTACCGCCAGATCGCCTCGCTTTTGGGCATCAGCGAGAGCGCGGTCGACGCGCGGGTCTTTCGTGCCCGCGAGCGATTGCGGCGGCTACTCGCCAATTATTTTTCGGATCAAGACGTTTAACGAAGGGCTCACCACAATGAACGAACACTCAGACCAATTTGCTCTGATCGACCGGCTGGCGACGGGGGATCTCGACGGTCCTGCTCGACGCGAGCTGTTTACCTGGCTCGACTGCGAGCCGTCGCGCTGGCGTCGCTGCGCTCTGGCGCTGTTGGAGGCAGGCGAGTTGGAGCGCGCCCTCGACGACTGGCAGGCGGAAGTGCCGCGGCCGACGGCGGCATGCGCACCTGCGGTCGAGCGTTCTCGGCGCCCTGCCATGTTTGCGTTGGCGGCGTCGGTCCTGATCGCCTTCTCGTTGGGTGCCTTTGCCCGTGATTTCTGGACCGTTCCCGTGCCGATGATGGTCGAGTTGCCGAAACCAGCGGGTGGCGAAACGTCCGCGGCGGCGGCCAACAAGAAGTCATCGCCCGAGGTCGTCAAGCGGGCAGACAAGGCGTCCGACAAAACGGTGACCGCCGTCGCCGCGGCGCCGCCGGGTGCGGCGCAAGCCGACCTCATTCCCCCTTACATTCGCAGCCAATGGGAGCGGCGCGGATACCAGCTCACTTCGCGGCCGGCGCGGCTGCCGGTGGTTTTGCCCAACGGCCGGCGCGTGATGGTTCCGGTCGATGAATTGCAAGTCAACTACGTGGGCCAGCGGACCTATTGAAAAAACGTAGTTGGCTATAGAGGGGTAAAGAGCGGGGACGCCTCGAAAGGGTTAAGGTTGAGTTATTGTTTTAACCAACCCCAAACCCTGTTTTTAGGAGGTCGTCCCCGTGAGCAAGAGCAAAGCCTATCGTTCGACGGAAGTCA
>DATLUO010000123.1 GCA_035533075.1 Pirellulales bacterium
GGCGTGGGACGGCCGCCCCACGTCTGTGTCGTATATGCGAAGCGCGACGTTGTTTAATCCTCGCCCCTTTACACCTGCCGCTCGCCACTCGGCTCGACCACGTCGAGCGCGGTCAGTTCGCTGCGCAAACGCCGCCGTGCCCGGTGCAGCCGGGCTTCGACGGCGCTGTGGCCGATGCCAAGGTGTCGAGCAATCTCGTGGTAGCTCCAGTCTTCCCCATACTTCAGCAGCAGGATTTCGGCGTCGCGGGCAGGCAAGCGGTCCAAAGCCACCCGCACCAGCTTGCGGCGTTCGTCGGCCAACAACCAGACCAGCGGGTCGCTGGTCCGCGAGTCGGTCTCGCTGGGCCGCTCCCGCCGGGCATAGTTTTCAGTCAATTTCCGCCATCGCCCCATGCGGCGGCGGTAGAGCAGGGCCTGCGTGACCGCCAGCCGATACAGCCAGGGCGCCACCTTGGCGGCATCGGCCAGCGGCGCCTTTTGCTCGATCGCCGCCAGCGCCACCTCTTGCATGACCTCATCGACCGCCTGCCTCTCGCCGAGCCGGGCAAACAGCACCGTGCGCAGCCAGCGGTCGTGGCTGGCCAGCACCGCCGGCCAGTCGATAGCCGCGGCGGCACGTTGCCCGCTCGCTTGCCCCGTGCCGGTCGATTTGGTCATGACATTAGATAGTTGCCGCTGGTGGGAGAATCTTGCAGCCGATGACAAATTTGCAATTCGCGATTTGCAATTCGAAATCGTTGCCGCGGCCTGGGATCGAACCGACTATTGCAAATTGCAAAATTGCAAATCTCAAATTGCAGATTGTCGCCCCACCTTACCTTCGTTGCCGATTGTGCCACCTGTTCGGTGTTTACGGCTTCACCATCGTGACCCGCGTGCCGTCCGTCAGGCTGGTCTCGGGAGCCACAATCACCGGCTCGCTCTCACTCAGCCCCTCGCGAATCTCCGTCTGGTCGTCGTTCATCAGGCCCACGCGCACCGACACCAACCATGCTTTACCCTCGCGCACCGCGAACACCTGCCAGTCGCTGGCCGGGCCACGGAACAACGCCGAACGCGGCACCACCAGCGCGCGAGACGCTTCTTCGGTATAGATGCGCGCGCGAACGCGATAGCCGACACCCAGATCCTGCTTGTTGCGCAGCTCCTCCAGTTCGTCGGGATCGAAGCGCACGATCACTTTCACCCTTTGTTGCTCGACGCCCAGCGAGCTGGTCTTGGTGAACCCGGCGGGATAGATTCGCTCGACCACGCCGTGCGCCGGCTCGCGGCCGATGGCCGGGCCGTAGATGTCGGCGGCCTGCCCCGGCTTGACGTGGACCACGTCCTGGCTGAGCACGTCGACTTCGACCTCCAGATCCTCGACGCGGCCGATCGTCACGAGCACCGTTCCGGCCGAGACCTGCCGCTCGTTCGTCTCGAACCGCTCCAACACCACGCCGTCGATGGGGCTGGTCATCTCGCCACGCTGCCGGTCGCGCAGGGCCTCTTTCAGACGCGTCTCGGCCTCGGCTTTTTCCTGCAACAGCACGTCGTGTTTCAGCCGCTTGCGGTCGATATATTGCCGCACCACCGTGGGCACCAACGTCGTGGCGGCCTGCAAGCTCTTCAAGGCGCTCAGCAAGAGCACATCCTGCTGATAAGAAACATCGGCCTCGATCTTCGACACCTCGGCCCGGTTCAGCTCGTCCTCGTCGGTGGTGCGGCTTTCGTAGAGCGTCCGCATTCGTTTCCAGGTCTTGAGGGCCAAGTCGCGTTTCGCTTCGCCCGCCTTGACCTGCTCGGTGGCCGCTTCGACGGTGCGGTTCATCGACTGCACATAGCTCAGGGCCTGCTGCAGGCCGGTCGATTCCACCGACGTGTCGTCGTTCTCTCGCAACGAGGCTTCGGCGCGGTCGACCGCCGCCTGCGCTTCGGCGACTTTCAAGTCGAGATCGGCGGGCACCACGCGGGCCACCACCTGGCCGGCGGTGACATGGGCTCCCTCGACGGCTTCGATCGGCTCGATGCGGCCGTTGAAGGGCATCGTCACCTGGTAGGTCCGTGGCAGTCGCGTGCGGGCTTCTTCGTCGACGAACTCGCGGATGGGCCCGAACGACGCGACGGCGACTTCGACCGGCTTGCCCGACGCGAGCCATTCGTAAGACGCGCCGACCGCCAGCAGGGCCGCGACCAGAAGGCTGAGGATCCAAGTTCTCATTTGAGCGATTCTATCATCAGGACTCGGTTGTTGTGCAACCAGCCGGCGCACCGACGCACGCGTGTCCGCAGTTGCGTTGCGGAAAACAACGCCGTCGCCGCGGCGAGCTTGCAACGCAACTCGCATGGATGACGCCCGTTTTGATGCTTGCCGACGGCCCACGCAGCCCACTGGTCGTCGGATACTTTCTTGTGGTCTTGCTGGCCGGCCTGCGATTCAGCCTGTGGTTGGTCTGGTGCGCCACGTGCGGCTCGTTGTGCGGCTAACTGTTTCTGCTGGGCTATGCCAAATGGTTTGCGCCCGAACGGCACTTGCGCGTCGAGCGCTATCAGCAGTTGATCTTCGTCGTGGCTCTCGGTTTATCGGGCATCGTACTAGGTCAGGTGCTGCGGCGCGTGCGGCACGTGGCCGAAGACCATGCGGCCCGCTGCTTGTCGTCGCCGGCCACCGCTCAGCGAGAGACGTCATGACCGCACCATCGCGACGTTGCCCGGAATGCTCGGCCCACCTTACGGTGGCCGCGGAGCGGTGTTGGCTCTGTGGCGCTGACTTGGCCGCGGGTGCAAAGACCGTTTCGCCGCCGCCATCCCTCGCGGCCGAGGAGCGAAACACGGCCACGTTTACCCTGAGTTCCTTGTTCTTGGTTATGACGCTGGCGGCGGTCGCCGCCGCATCGTTTTCTGTGGCGCCGGGCGTGGGTATTGCGTTTGTCATCATTGCTACGCCTGCGTTCGTTCGTACGATTGTCATCACCTCGCGTCAGAAGGCGCTGGGCATCACCACGACTCCAGGCCAGAAAGTTCTTACATTTTGTGGATCAGTCGGGCTCGTAACGCTGCTGCTCCTTTCCATTCCAGTCGCTCTTTCGATGGCCCGTGATATGTTCGGAAAACACGCAAGTGCTGCCAGCCGGGGGCCGTCGGAACTGACCTGCCTCGGGGCGTTGGGCTGGGTGATGTGGATGGTCTGGCGCCGCGGAAAAAACAAATGAAACTGCGAGATCGAGCCGCGGCTGGCGTTCTCGCTGACTGGCTATCAATTAGCTTGCCTGGCTTTGCTGCCGGTGTTCGCCGCCCTCTGGATCGGCGATGCTTGCGCCGGCGAGTGGGAGGCGTCAGCCTCCCGGTAGCATCTGATATTACCCGCCTCGCCGGGGCCTTGCTCGGCCGTATCGCGTATACTTCATGGTCAGACCCTCATTACGCCTTTTCCGCGAGTCGCAATCATGTCTTATATCCTTGGCGGCTGCCGGACCCCGATCGGAAAATTCCTCGGCAGCTTAGCGTCGGTTCCCGCCACGCGGCTCGGCTCGGCATGCATCGCGGAGGCCCTGCGGCGCGCCCGCATCGCCGCCGACGAGATCGACGAGGTCATCATGGGGCAGATTCTCACGGCCGGCGTCGGGCAAGCGCCGGCCCGGCAAGCGGCCTTGGGCGCCGGACTGCCCGCCACCGTCGCGGCACTGACGATCAACAAAATGTGCGGCTCAGGGCTGAAGGCCGTGATGCTGGCCGATCAGGTGATCCGCGCCGGCGATGCCCGTGCAATCGTGGCCGGCGGCATGGAAAGCATGAGCCGCGCTCCGCACCTGCTGATGGGCACGCGCGAAGGCTGGAAGTACGGTCCCCAGACGGCCCTCGATTCGATGATCCACGACGGACTGTGGTGCCCCTTCGAAAACGCCGCCATGGGCGCCGCGGCCGACTATATCGCCGCCAGCCGTGCGGTCGAGCGCGCAGAGCAGGATGCGTTCGCGGCCGAGAGCCATCGTCGCGCCGCGGCCGCCATCGCCGAAGGGCGTTTTGCCGACGAGATCGTGCCCGTGGTCGTGCCCGGCCGCAAGGGCGACGCAACCGTCGACCGCGACGAAGGTCCGCGGCCCGATACGACCGTCGAAAAGCTTGCCGCGCTGAAGCCCGCTTTTGGCGAGCAGGGCACGGTGACGGCCGGCAACGCCTCGCAGCTTAGCGACGGCGCGGCGGCGGTGGTGGTGGTCGATGACGAGCTGGCTCGCCGCTCGGAATCGCCGCTCAAGGCCCGCATCGTGGCCACGGCCACCAGCGGCGTCGAGCCCAAGGAAATCTTCATCGCGCCGGTCAGCGCCATGCAGCGCGTGCTGGCGAAGGCCGGCATGACGCTCGACGACATCGACCTGGTCGAACTGAACGAAGCCTTTGCCGCGCAATGTGTGGCCTGCATGCGGCCCTTGGGGATCGACACGGCTCGGACGAACGTGAATGGCGGCGCGATTGCGTTGGGGCACCCGATCGGGGCCAGCGGCGCACGGGTGCTGGTGACGCTGCTTTACGCGCTGGCCGCCCGCGGCCTGCGTCGCGGTCTGGCATCGTTGTGCCTGGGCGGCGGCAATGCGGTGGCGATGATCGTCGAGCGGTCTTAACGGTCGAACAGTCCGCCGCCGCGCGGTTGATAAATGGTATAGACCCGCGGAACGTACGAGCCGCTGGTGCGGCCGCTGCCAAAACGCCGGTATCGGTTGGGACTGTAGTATGCGTAGTTGCTGTAAATCGGGTTCGGCACCCTGCTTCGCGCCGGCTGGACGTTCCCCGGATAGCCGTACATCGCCTGCGGGCTGCTGCCCGTGTACGACGGCGGATAGACGCTGCGTTGCGGGGAGGAGGTGCGGTAATAGCTCTGATACGGATAGCCGGCAAAATAACCGGAGCCCCAGTAGCCGCCATACGACGCGCCCACGGGAACGCTCCCGTACTGCATGCCCACGGGGTATCCGCCATAATAAGAAACAACCCCTGGATAGCCGCCGTACTGCGCACCGGAACTCATCGAATACGCCGGATAGGCCCCGCCGCTGTAGGAATAAATACCCTGGCCTTCCGCCGCGGAACCGAAGAAAAACGAACCGAGCACCGTTGCCACCGCGATCATTGCAGTTCGCATAACGCACCTCGTGAATGAAACGGTTGGACTTCCCATAAGTCCTCCACTTAATTCTAGGGACGTCGGCTCGATTGTCGCCTCCTTGTTTGTTCAGCTTGCTGAAAAGTAACGCGATGCGGGGCAACGTCCTCACCCGTCGCCATCCTGCCATCGTCGGTTTGTTCCCAGAGAAGTGCGGCCTGCTTAGAATCCGCGGGCGGCGCGGATGTCTTCGAAGTCGCGGAGGTGATAGTCGATGCGTGCGTAGTCGAGCACGCGCAGCAGGCCGCGCAGGGCCACGCCCATGCCGTCAGGGCCGCTGAAGCCGCCGAACTGCCCGCCGCCCTTTACGTGCGGCTCCAGGTCGAGAAACACGCCCGGTATGCCCCGCCGGTGCAGCCGCTGATAAAGGGCGGGAATCTCTTCGCGAAAGTCGCGCAAGATCAACTCGTGGGCCGAATGGCCGATGTCGGCGGGCACAAAGTTTTTCAACGCGCCTTCGTCGACGTGGCCGTTGCGCGTGGGTGGCTGCGGATGACGATAGTCCTTGATGTGCAGCCAGCCGATGGCCGACTTCATGGCCAGGTATTGGGAGAAGACGTCGGCCGTCGTGTAGCCCTGGCAGAGGATGTTGGCGGCGTCGAAGATCAACACCAGGCCCGGATGGTTCACCTGGCGGTACAGCTCGGCCATGAGTTGCCCGGTCTGTCCGACGAGGTTGGCCTCGATCTCCAGGCCGAAGGTCAGGTCGGAGCGGTGGCAGGTCTCGGCGACCTGGCCGAGTTGATCGACGGCCTGCGGCAGATACTCGTGCGGTCCGGCCCCGCGCGGCGGATAGAACGAGAAGCCGCGGATGAGCTTGGTCTCGAAGGCGTGAGCCAGCTCGCACGCCCGTTTCACTTCTTTCTCCAGATATTTTTTGAACGGCACAAAGGCGTTGCTGGTGCCGTCGTCGACGTCGACGAGCTTGACCTTGCCGATGGGTGAGCCGATGGAAGCCACGTTCAGGCCATATTCGTCTTCGAGATGGCGGATGGCCTGAATCTCTTTGACCGTCAGCTTCATGACGTTCTTGATTCCCTCGCCGGCGTCGATGAAGCGGACGCTGTAGAACTGCAGCCCTAGGGCGGCGAAGGCGGCGAACTGCTGGACGGCGGTCTTTTGATTGGCGGCTTCGTCGGCGAAGCCACTGAGAATGACGCGAGGGTTTTCAGTCATGGCTGGCTCTGGGTGAAAAAGGAAAGCGGCCATTGTCGCCAAGCCCACCGCTGGCACGCAAGTACCTTGCCGCTCTGACGCCTTGAACAGGGTGGGCCGGCGCTCGCAAGCTCGCTCGCTCGCACCCTACGGCAACCGTGCATTCTTGGCCTGGGCCTCGCTGGCGGAGACGAAGCCGTCGCCGTCCAGATCGAGGGAGCGAAACTTCTCGGCGCTGCCTGGGAACTCGTCGAGGCTCACTTCCTGGTCTCGGTTGGCGTCCATGCGCACGAACCAGTCCGGCCCGCTGCCGGCCGCGGGCGCCGGCATGGCCGCCAGCCCGCGGCGCTGCGGCGACATGTTCGACGGCAAGCCGCGCGACAGCAACAGCGTCAGGCCGCCGGGCAACTCCTCCAGCGAGAGCCGACCGTCGCCGTCAGAATCGAGCGCCAGGAGCGACTCGCGTGCGGCACGCAGCTCGCGGGTCGTGAGCCGCCCGTCCTGGTTGGCGTCGAGCAGCGGAAAGAGCACGTCGGAATCGTCGCCGGCCACGGCGCGAATGGCGCTCGACTGCGGCGCCTGTTGCGAGCGGCGATAGGCCGCCAGCTCGTCCAGATAGATCTTTCCGTCGCCGTTGGAGTCCCATTGGTCGAACATGCGGGCCGCATCGGGCGAAACGTCTTTCACTTCGTCTTTTTCCAGGTAGCCGTCCTTGTTTTTGTCGAACATCGCCAACTGTTCTTCGGGCGTCGGGCCGCCCGCGTCGGCCGGAGCGCGGTCGTCGAGCACGATTTGCAGCCGGTAGCCATCGAGCGTCAGCACGATGCCGCGCGGCGTGTGCAGCACGATTTCATCCGCCACACCGACCTCCGGAGACAGCCGCACCAGCGACACGCCGGCCACCTGGTCGCCCGGCTTGCCGAAGTTGGCCGCCACCACCAACTGAGGCTCGATCACGTTCAGGCGGCGGATCTCGTCGTAGGCGAGCTGGCCGTCGCCGTCGTCGTCGAGCGCGCGGGCCATCGAAGGCGCCAGCGAGAACGACTCGTCCAACGTGCCGCCCGAGGCGAGGTATTGCTCGCTGAGCGTGTAAATAATGCCGTCCCAATCGGTGCGATCGCCCAACGCCAATGCGGCGGGGTGATTGAGGTAAGCGTTGGTCCGCGTGGTCATCGCCTGCGCATCGCCCGCCAGCGAGTCGTCGAGTTCGCTCCAGGTGACGATCTGATCGTCGTTGGCGTCGCGGGCCAACAACCGTGCTTCGGCGGCTGCCAGTTCGGCCTCGTCCAGCAGGTCGTCATCGTTGGCGTCGAGCATCGTGCGGACGATCGACCGCCGCGGATTCGAGCGCCGGTATTCGCTGGAACCCTCCACCGAAAACGCGGCGCCGGCGTATTTGGCGCGGGCCACCAGCCGTCGCGCCTCGTCGCGATCGACCAGCCCGTTCTGGTTTGTGTCGTTGATTCGCATGAATTCTTTGCGGGCCATCCCGTTGGTCGTCAGGTCGAACCGCTGCACAAAGACCCGCTTGGGGTCGGAATAGACCTCGTTCCACGTTGCCCGGCCATCGTGGTCGCCGTCGGCCAGCTTGAGCGCCTCATCGACCAGCACTTGCCTGGCCGCACGAAAAGGCCCGCCGTCGATGGTCATCCGCAATTCGACCACCAGCGGCCCGCCGGGCAGAAACAGCACCAGCCGCTCGGTCGAAAGATCATTCTGACTTGTTGGAGCGTTTTCTTCGGCGCCGAGTGCGTCGCCCGAGGCCGTTGAGCTAGCACGTTGGGTGTCACCGGAGTCCCGGCGCGCCGGGATTCCTAGGCCGTCCGGATCGGCACTGGACGGCCTAGGAAGGCCATCCTCCGGTTTTTGCGGAGCGGCTACGTCGGTCTGCTCAGACGGCGGAGCGGTCGCTCGATCGGCCGGGGCTGAGGTCGCAACCGCCGTCGGCATCGCTGGTCGGTTGCACCCCGTCGCCGCGAGAGCGACGAAGAAAGGCAGCACGTACACTGTTGTGAGCGTCCTCTCGGCCACCGCCTACCTCAATGGTTCAAAATGAACTCCGGGCTGTTGATCATGGCCCAGAGCAGGTCACCCAGTGCTTTGCGGCGGTCGCCGGCGCCGCCGCCCTTCGATACGTATTCGACGAGGCTTTCCAGTTCCGCCGCCGTCGGTTCGCGCGAGAGGATGCTCAGAAACAACGCCTCGACCCGCTCGCGGTCGTCGAAGACCGGCGCATCGAGCGCCTGCAGTAGTCCGCCGCGGTCGGCGTCGCTGGCCTCGGCGGTCAGGCTGCCGTTCATGAGCGCCAGGATTTGGGGGATGCCCGCCACAAATTCCGTGGCTTCGGTGGTCGCCATGTTGAACCGCTGCACGAATTGCTGTCGTGGATCGGCCATCGGCGGCTGGCCCGGCTGGGGCGCCGCGCGCTCCGGCTCGCTCAGCCGCGTGGCCCGCACCAGGCAGTCATAAAGCTGGTCGGCGGAGAGCGTCTTGACCTGCATCAGCGCGAACAACTCGGCGGGCGGCGGATCTTCTTCGCTGGGCCATTGGCTCGACCGTTGGTATGCCCGCGTCGACGCGATCGCGCGAAAAACCGCCCTCAGATCGTAACCGCTGGCGGCGAAATACTCGGCGAGCTCGTCGAGCACTTGCGGATGGCTGGGGGCATTATGCCGGCCGAAGTCATCGACCGGATGCACCAGGCCGCGGCCGAAGAGCAGCGCCCAAACGCGGTTCACCGCCACGCGGGCAAAGTACGGGTTGTCTTGCGACACCAGCCAGATGGCCAACTGCCGGCGGCGATTGACGTCGGCGTCTTCGCGGGGCGGGTCGGCGCCCAGATACTTGGGCGGCACGACCTGGCTGGTGCCCGGCAGCGTCACCTCGCCCGACACCGCGTCGACCAACTGCACGTCGGGCGGCTCGGTGCCGGGCGCCTGCCGCACGCGGGCAAAGAAGGCGGCGAACGACCAAAAATCTTCCTGCCGCCAATGGTCGAAGGGATGATGGTGGCACTGGGCACAATGGATCTGCACGCCCAGCAAAATGCGCGACGTGCTGGCGGCCAACTCTTCGGGCTTGAGTCCGGCCGCGGTATAGAACAGGGCCGCTCCGCCGCGGTTGGAACTGCCCGTGGTCGTCAGCAGATCGGCCACAATCACATCGTAGCGAATGTTCTCGGCGAACCGCCGCCGCAGCCACGACGTGAAGCCGGCCACTTCCGCCGGCCGCTCGCTTTGGGCCTGGGCCGGCAGCAGCATACGGCTCCAAACGTTGGCCAGGTGCGTGGCCCAGCGCGGATTGGCCAACAGTCGGTCGACCGCTTGGGTCCGCTTATCGGCGGCATCGTCGTCGAGAAAGGCCGAGACCTGCGAGCCGGCCGGAATGATTCCATTGAGATCGAGGGTGGCCCGCCGCAGAAACGCGGCGTTGCTGGCCGGTCCGGCCGGGCGAACGCCCGCCTCATCCATGCGTTGGTCGAGCAGTTGATCGATGCGGGCGGCCATCGCGGCGGCCGAAGGCGGTGCATCGTCATCGGCGGATGCAATGCAGGCTGCCGGGAGGATCAAAACCAGGAGCAGACATCGAAATGCGATCGCCACGGCCGTGAAGCTCCTAAACTTGCCGGACCAAGGGAATAGACGCCTTTGATTCTAGCCTTTCGGCAGCCGCACTGCCAACTATCGCACGGGACACGCAATCCAGACGAGCGGAAGTTATACTTAAAAGCGTCTGGCCGCTGTCGTGTCGGACTGACTCGCTCCCGGAGAACCACCATGCTTGCCCGCTCTCGTCTTTCTGTGTCGCTCGTTGCCGCCGTCCTCCTCGCTCAACTGGCCACCGTGGCCGGGGCGCAGGAACCACCGACCATTGCCACCTACACCACGTGGGTCACCGGGCTGGCCTTCTCGCCCGATGGCAACACGCTGGCCAGCGTCGGCGGGCAAACGCTCCTCTATCGGCCGGGCGACATCAAGCTCTGGGACCCGAACAGCGGCCAGCTCAAGGCGTCGTATTCCGGACACAACACCGTCGTGACCGCGGTGGCCTTCAGCCCCGACGGGCAAACGCTGGCCACCGCCGGCTACGACGGCACGCTCAAGCTGTGGAACGTCGCCGACGGCAAAGAAAAAGCCTCGCTGCCGGCCCATCAACATTGGATCATGGGCCTGGCCTTTTCGCCCGACGGTCAGACGCTCGCCACCGCCAGCGAAGACACCACCGCCAAGCTCTGGAACGTGACCGCGACTCCGCCCGCCGAAAAACTGGCGCTGAAAGGGCACACCGGCTCGGTCACGAGCGTGGCTTTTTCGCCCGACGGGCAGATGATCGCCACCGGCAGCGGCGATAAAACGGCCGTCGTGTGGAACCCGGCCAATGCCGAAGTGATGAAGAAACTGGAGGGACACACCGACGCCGTGTCGGCGATCGTGTTTGTGCTCGACGGCAAGACGCTGGCCACCGGCAGCCACGACCGCACGGTCAAGCTGTGGAACGTCGCCGAAGGGAAGGAGTCGGCTGCCATGACCGGGCATCACAACTGGATCAGCTCGGCCCGCGTATCGCCCGACGGCAAAACGCTGGCGACCGCCAGCCACGACCGCACGGTCAAGCTTTGGAACCTGGAAACGAAGCAAGAGGCCGCCACGTTGGGCGGCTACAAGAGTACGGTATGGTCGGTGGCTTTCTCGCCGAAAGGCCAGTTGCTGGCCACCGGCAGCCACAACGATTCGCTGAAAATCTGGCGGCAAGGCTGGGTCGAAGCCTTCCCCCACGCGGCCCCTGCCGCCCAACCCGGCGCGGCGACGGCCAGCAAATAGTGTGGCAGAGGGCGAGCTTGCGAGCGCCGGCCCGACGGAGAGGGAGCGAGGGGGAGACGGAGCGACGGAGAGAAATGTCAGTGCAACGCGGCTCGCCGCGTCTCTGCGTCTCTCCTTCCCTCCCTCTCCCCGGCAGCGGCGCGCTAATTGCACTGCGGCAAGCGGCAGATCCTATCTGCGGCTCCGCGGGGCAGTTCATGGATGGCACCATCGGCTCACTCGCCTTGTTGCGATGCGCGGTTGGCAGTACCATGCCGCGCCGGCCGATGGTCGGCAACTCGCGTCAAAACTAACCGGTGAGGAGCGCGCGCACGCGACCTATATGATCTCTTTGCGAAGCGTCGTTTTGGCGGCCGTCCTCGGCTGGCCTCTCGCGTCTGCCTCCCGCGCGATCGCAGCCCCGCCGGAAGACACTCCTTCCCTCGCCGAACAGCTTGCCGGCCAGGTGGCGATCTATCGCGACTCCTTCGGCGTGCCCCACATCGACGGCGCCAGCGACGAGGCTACGGTGTTCGGCTTCGCTTACGCCCAGGCCGAGGATTATTTCTGGCAGGTCGAAGACAACTACCTGCTCAGCCTGGGCCGCTATGCCGAGGCCCACGGGCCGTCGGGCATCAACTCCGATCTTCTCAACCGGGCCTTTGAAATCGTGGCCAGCGCCAAGGCCGACTATGAAAAGTTGCCCGACGACCTCAAATCGCTCTGTGAGGCGTTTGCCGCGGGCCTGAACCACTATCTGGCGAAAAACCCGCACGTGAAGCCGCGGCTCATCAGGCACTTCGAGCCTTGGCACAGCCTGGCTTGCGCCCGGCAGTTGCTGCTGGAGCTGACGTTCCGCTACACCCGCATCCACAGCAATTACATGCCGCGGGTCAATCCCATGGTCGCCGCCGCCACCGGATCGAACGCCTGGGCCATCGCCCCCCAGCGCACCAGGGACGGTCACGCCATGCTCTTCGCCAACCCACACCAGCCTTGGTTTGGCTTCGGGCAAATGTACGAAGCTCACCTGCGCAGCGACGAGGGTTGGAACTTCAGCGGCGCCACCTTTTTCGGCAGCCCGCTGCCGACGATGGGCCACAACGAAGACCTCGGCTGGAGCTTCACCACCAACGAACCCGACATCGCCGACCTGTGGCGCGAGACGTTCGATGATCCCCAGCACCCGCTCAACTACCGCTACGGCGGCGGTTATCGCACGGCCGTCGAGTGGCAAGAGAAGGTCAAGATCAAGACGCACGACGGCGTGAAAGAAAAGCTTTACACCTTTCGCAAGACGCACCACGGACCGATCGTGGCCAAACAAGACGCGCGGCACCCGTTGTCCGCCCAGATCGGCCGGCTGCGAGAGTCGCTGTTGCTGCGGCAAATGGACATGCTCGTTCGGGCACGCAATCTCGACGATTTCAAAGCCGGCATGGCGGGCCTCCATTTCCCGATCATGAACGCCGTCTACGCCGACCGCCACGGCGACATCTATTTCCTTTACAACGGCACCATACCCCGACGCGACCCACGGTTCGATTGGAGCAAGCCGGTCGACGGCAGCGATCCGGCCACCGAATGGCAAGGCTTCCACACCCTCGACGAGCTGCCCCAGTTGGCCAACCCCAAGGCCGGCTACGTGCAAAACTGCAATTCGTCGCCCTTCACCACCACCCACCTCGACAATCCATCGGCCGCCGCCTTCCCGTCTTATATGGTCGAAGACAAGCACGACGACAAGCGGCGGGCCAAGCTGTCGCGGCAGATCCTCAGCGAGCTCGCCGACGTCACATTCGAGCGGCTCGAAGCGGCGGCCTTCGACACGACGATTTACTGGGCGCAGCACGAGCTGCCGCTCTACGCCAAGGCATTCGAGGAGCTGAAAAAGTCGGACCCCGCGTTGGCCGCCAAGGCCCGTCCGTACATCGAGCACCTGCTCGATTGGGACTGCCGCTCGTCGCTCGACTCGACGCAGACCACGCTTTGCGTCGCCTGGTATGAGCGGCTCTACGGCGGCGGGTATCCGGGCGAACAACTCAAGCAGCGTTTCGTCGACAACATGCCGGTGCGTTTCGAGGCCCTCATCCAGGCCGCCGCCGACGTGCAATCGGCCCACGGCGATTGGCAAGTCGCCTGGGGCAAGGTACATCGCATCCAGCGGCACGCGAACGTGGCCGATCTGGTCGATGTGCCGTTCGACGACGGGCTGCCGAGCCTTCCTTCGGCCGGCACGCACGGCCCGATGGGCGTGATCTTCACGCAGTATTACACGCCGACGATCCACATTCCGTTCGTCAAAACGGTCTCCAAACACTACGGCGTGATCGGTTACACCTACGTCGGCGTGTTCGAATTCGGCGACCGCGTTCGGGGAGCGACGTTGTTGCAATTCGGCGCCAGCGGCAATCCCGCGTCGCCGCACTACTTCGATCAGGCGGCGCTGCTCTCGCAGCAGAAGCTCAAGCCCGAATTGTTCTATTGGGAAGACGTGCTTTCCGGCGCCCGCAACGGGTATCAGCCTGGCGAGCGGCCCGTCGCGGCGGGCGAACTGCGGCAATTGGCCGCGCGGACCAAGAAGCCCGGCACGACGGTGCGGTAAGGGCGAACTGGACCATGCCCGAAAACGCACGGCCGACCGCTGGTTCGCTCGCGTTCTCTTTAGTTACTTCGCCGTCACCGCTTGCTCGAGCAGAACGGCCGCGACGGGCGGAAGCCGACAGCGGCGGAGCATTTGCGGGCGTGGCCGCCCGGGCCAACTGGTCCAGTTTTTCCCAGGTCTCCACGGGTAACGCGATCGGTCGTCGGACCCGCTCCGCCGGTACTTCTTCTGTCCGGATACATTGGGCGACGATTTCAGCCAACTGCTCCAGGCCCAACGGGCCATGCGGGCCTACAACAGGGTGACGACGCGGCGTGCAGGGCTTGTGCAATTTCGTCTTCACCCAGCATGATTTCATCGTATCTTGGCGTCAGCACCCCGGTCAACGTTTGGTTGATACGGTCCACACTCTGTCATCAAGCTGACGACGCCTTACCGTTCTCATCGCGGTCGCCGCACGTCGCCCGTCGTCGATCGGCACTCTCGAAACCCTTGCACGCCACGATGTTGCACACGGTCGGCCAGCGTCGCCGCTGCGCCTGGCGCACGCTTTGCCTGTCGTTGTGACTCGACGGGTCCAAAACGAGAAAGAGAGGCGATGAATATGACGACGAACATACGGAGTTCGATTCGCGGGCGGCTGATGGCGGTCGCGATGGGCGCACTGCTGCTGAATCCGCTGCCCGCTTGGGCGGTAAGTCCCAAGACCAAGAATGCTGCGGGCCTGGCTTGCACGGACGGCACTTGTTCCATCGTGGGAGCAGGGCGACCGGCGAGCGGCGACCGCACACTCGGCACCGCCATTCATTGGATGCAGTCGCCCGATGCCGCCAGCCGGCTCGCGAGCGAAGAAGGCAAGCTGGTATTCATGATCCAGGTGTCGGGCAACTTCGCCCGGCAAGAATTCACGTGAAACAACGCCCAAGCATACAGGACGGGCGCCCTGTCAGATAAAGAGGTCGGCAATTACGTCGGCGAACATTTCACGTCGTGCTATCAGCAGCTCGGCGATTTTCAGGTCACCAAGGTCAACGGTCAGGTGCAGAAGAACGGCGGCAACGTGGTCAGCTACTTCCTCACGCCGCAAGGGCTGGTGATCGATGCGGTGGTGGGACCGGTGAAGGCCGATAAACTGCTGAGCGATGCCCGCTGGGCCGTCGACACCTACGCCGGCGCGCTCAAGGCGGCCCCTCACAGCCCGCCTGCTCAGGCCAACTACATCGCCATGGCCCACGCGGCGCTTTCGGGCGACAAGGCGCACCGGCTGTTGGCCGACAACTCGCTGGTGCCGCTGCAGTTGATCCAAGAGCGGGTGTTCGAAAAACTGGCCGGCCAAAAGGCGAGCGAAGACCGCAGCGATGTGGGACTGGCGGCGATGGGATTCAACAAAGCCAGGCAAAAGGGAATGCCGGTGCTGCTCGTTCTGACCAAGGCCAAGGCCAAGACCGGAGTGTGGGACATGCCCACGAGCAGCTTGATCGCCGCCTTGGGAAGCAAGCCCACGGTGCAGCCGATGCGTAACTGCGTGCTGATCGTGCTGCCCATCGACGAACTGCCGGCGTTGACGAACCTGGTCAACCTGCCCGACCTGGAGTTGGCCGAGCGGACCACACCGACGATGGTGTTGACCAACGGCGACGCGGCCCAGACGGTGGCCATTTCGTCGCACAGCGATCCGCGCGAGGTCGCCAAGCTGCTCTGGGACGCGGTGAACCACGAGCGGCTCGACAAAGCGGACAAGCTGATCGAATCGGGCCATGTACGTGAAGCCACCGGCTTGCTGAAGCTCGTCAAGTCGTCGCCGCAAGCCGGCCCGCTGAAGGCGCGTGCGATCGAGCGGCTGGGGGGGTTGCAACCCTCACGGGCGCCTCGCGCGACAAAGTCCGCCACGCCGATCGTCAGGACCGCCGACGACTTGTATGCCGCGAAGAAGTAAGTGGTGGCTAAGCGGCTCACTTCTCGGCCGGGGCGAGCAGGGTATCAAGCTCCCAAAGTTCGGCCGTGCCGTCGTATTTGCCCACGAACAGCCGCTTGCCGTCGCCGCTGAACGCGGCTGAGGTCACGCCAGTCATGGGAGTGCGCGGGCCCCGGACCTCGCCCGTCTCCGCATCGCGCAGCTCCAGTGCGCCTCTGCCGATGCACGCCAGCAAGTCGCCGCGCGGGTTGAAAGCGATCATGTTCGGATCCCGAGATAACGTAAATTCCTTGAGTACTCGGGCGCTGGCTAAATCCAGGAGTTGCAACCGCGGGTTGGAATCGGAATGGGTGATGCGTGTGCTCGTTCGTGAGTACGTGGTAATCACTACCGCAAGCGCGCGGCTGTCGGGACGGAATGTACTGACGACAGCGGTGTAGGGAAACGAAGCAGTGCCTTCCGAAAATCGCCTCGCTTTACCACGTGTTTTCCCCGTACTGGTGTCCCAAAACTGCAGATCCGTCGGGATCTGCGACTTCCTCAATTTCCTCCCCCGCATGAGCGCGGCCGAGAAGTCCTCGGCCAGTAGAAGCCTCAGATCGGGACTGAACAATATAGGCTGGATCGACATTGTCCGATTGGGAGCGGAGGCCAAAATGGTGTAGCGCGATTCGCGGTTCGCCAGTTCAAATCTCACGAGCCATACCGTCCCGCCCGCGTCTTTGTCGAGGGCCAAAGCTTCCTTGCCGTCGGCGGCGATGGCCAGTTCGCCCCTTGCGGTCAGCAACGGTTTTCGACCGTCGGCTGCCTCCGCGGACACATCCCAGAGGCTGAAATCCGGCAAGTCCGGTGTTCCATCAGAATAAGAAAAGGAAAGCGGGCGCTGGCTCGCACGGCTGTCGCTCTTAATGGTGAAGTTAAAGCGGGAGCGTGGCTGATAGGTGACGGCATAGCTCCCGTCCGCGCTGAGACTGACGCGTTTGACTCCGGCCTCGTGCATCAGCGGCGCTCCGCGCGGCGCGCCGTCGGTAGCGTTCCAAAGCCGCGCCGTCTTGTCGTCGCCGCCAGTCATAAGCGTAGAGCCATCGGCACTCACGGCCACGGACGCGACTCGAGCGCCGTGCTTGACTGTCAATACCAGGCCGGGCACCTTACGCGCGGCCGGTTCGATGGGTGGCTTATCGACGTCCTTTGCGTCGGGCGGGGCGGACGCTGACGGCGACGCTCCGCCCGTGCCGTCGCCCTTTGCACCGCTGGCGGCGGGAACGTCGATGCTCGGCGGTTCGACGTTGCTGTCGCCGAGATCGCTCCGTGTATCGGCCGGATCGGCGTCGGGCGGTTCGCCTTGCTCGTTTGGGTTGTTGGACTGGTCCGGCCCAACCGATGGCGGTTGCGGGATGAACCGGCCCTTCAGAATCGGCCCCGCATTGGCCGCCACGGCCTCGTCAGGTTTCTTGCGCGGCCACAAGAGCGACGCGGCCGTGATCGTAGCCAGCACGACGAGCGCTACGGCCGCCCAGGCGAACGGCCGCCGAAACAGCGATTCGTCCTTGGCGCCGCGGTGCCTGCGCGCCGCGCCAACTCGTAGCGTCGGCGTCGGGCGGCGATGCGAAGGCCTCGTCTCGCGCTCCCGCTGCACCGCCGGTTTCTGGATCGGAGCGAGCGCCACCTCGTCCAACAGCCCATCCAAACTTTCCAGGCCCGCCCAGGGATTGGCCGACGCGCCCGCCTCTCCTCTGGCCCAGGGCGCCAGCGCCTCGGCCGCCTCGGCGGGCGTCTGAAACCGGTCGCCAGGATCCTTGGCCAGCATCCGCTTTTCGATCAACTCGGCGAAGGCCGGCGGGACGTCGCGGTTCTTCACGCGGATGGCGGCCGGCAAAATGTCGATGTGAGCCATGATCCGCTGCACCTCGGTCCCTTCGGCAAACGGCGGCTTGCCAGTCAGGCAGTGGTAAAGCGTGCAGCCGAGGGAATAGATGTCGCTGCGGATGTCGGCCCGCTTGGCGTCGACCGCCTGTTCCGGCGAACAATAGTCGATCGTGCCCATGAACTGCCCGGTGCGCGTGTCCGGCCCGCCGGCCTGCGCTTGCGGCCCGAAGAACTTGGCCAGCCCCATGTCGGCCACTTTCACGTTGCCTTGGCGTGAAAGGAGAATGTTCGAGGGTTTGATGTCGCGGTGAATGATACCCAGCTCGCGCGCGTGCTCCAGGGCCAGCGCCACTTCGTGGCCGATGCGGGCCGTCTCGCGCACGCCCAACCGTTTTTGTTTCGCCAGGTGGGCCGACAGGCTCGGACCATCGACCAGTTCCATGGCCAGAAAATGAAGCGATCCATGTTGGGCCAATTCAAAGCTGGTGACCACGTGGTCGTGTCGCAATTGCAAGGCCACGAACGCCTCGCGTCGGAAGCGGCCGATGGCATCGGGCGTGGCCAGTCGCGGCGGCAGCACCTTCACGGCCACCTGGCGGTTCAGCTTCGTATCGAGCGCGCGATAGACGCTTCCCATGCCGCCGGCGCCCAAGGGCGCCAGGAGCTTGTAGTGGCCCAAGATCAGGTTTTGCGATCGGCCCGCCTCGAGCTGCGCCACTTGCCACTTGGTCAACAGGCCCTGCCGCACGAGCCAATCGAGCAGCCGCGCGTCGTCGGCGCCAGCGCCAAGCTCCGCGCGGCCACGCGCCAACTCGGCGGCGGCGACCAATCCGCTGTTCACGGCGCGATCGCCTTGCGCACTTTTGACCTGTGACATGACGAGTCTCCCGACGGCCCCGACAACATAATCCTCATCACAATCCGCCTTTGCCTGATTCGCCAGCGTCTGCCATAAATCGTTCGCGGACCCAGCCCCGGAACTTGCGAATCCAGGCGGTTTCGTCGGCCGCCAATTCGAATTCGAGGAACGGTTCCAGGTCTTTCACGCGCAGCATCGGCAAGTTCAGACTGAAGTCGCGCTCGACGTACTTCCCGTCCGCGCCGAGAGAGTAGGCGGCCAGTCCCTTCTTGCGCCATCGCCAAATTTCAGGAACGCCCAAGGCGGCGTAAATGCGCAACTTCTGCACGGCCCCGCGGCTGACTTCGGTCTCGATGGCCAAGTCCGGCGGCGGATCGACCGAGAGGTCGACCTCCATGCGACTGCGTACCCGGTGGTGATTGAGAATATAGTAGCACTCGTCGGCCTCAAGTCCTTTGGCGAGTTCCTGACTCTTCCAAGTCGTCGATCCCAGGCTGCGCTGCGGGATACCCATTTCCTCGGTAAACGATTCAAACATCCGGGCAAGCAACTTCTTGATGATTTCGTGGCTGGACGAGGGGCTCATGAGTTCCAGTGTTCCTCGATCATAGGCCATGTGGACGTGCCAGTTGTCTTCGTTCTCGCGCAACTGCTCGTACATCTCCCACGAAATGCCCGAAAGCACAATCCGGCGTTCACCCCTCAGCAGAACTTTTTCGACGGTCGCCATGTGAAAAGCCTCAGCCAGAATTCACGGCCCTCATTCTATACCGGCGGCAAACGCCATCCAAGTTGCTTCTATAAACCGCCGCCGCGGATCGTTGTAAAGAGCAGGCTTCAGCGGTTGCCATACGCAATCACGCTGGATTTTTTCCCCCTGACGCCGACGTAAAGTCGGCCATTCGCCACGGCCATGCACCAGACATAGCCCGCCGCGGAGGTGGACCACTTGTTTTGCAGAGTATCGGCCGCCAGCGCCACCACGGCTCCCTTGTTCGCCTGTCGATCGTAGGTTGAGGCGAAAACCATGTTGTTGGCGGCACTCCACCAGGCGCTCGAATCTTTTTTCAACGCCCGCTTCCGTTGAATCGCGCCGGTCTGGGCGTCGAGACGATAAATGTGACCATCCTGCCGGGTCGCGGCATAGAGGGAGTCTCCCACGAGGAGAAACTGCATGTAGAACGCGCCGGCCTGCGGCACGGTTTTCCACAGCGTCTTCCCGTCGGCGATCGAAAGGGCGGCGATCCGGTCGCCTTGCGCGATGAAAGCCAAATCGTCGGTCGCGGCGACTCTGTTCCCGGTCATGAGGTCGTTATTCCACGACGGCGCACCGCTGGCCGCGTTCACGGCGGCGCCCGCATGCAGCAGCTTGCCCGCTCTGATAGCGATGTCTCCCGACCCCCTGCGGGTCTTGTCGTTCCATTTCTCCTGGCCGCTCTGTGGATCGAGCGCCCAAAGGCCGCTGTCAGAGCCGGCGTAGAGCAAGCCATCGGCGACTTTGATTTGCGAGTAGTGCATGCTATTCATTCCGGCATGTTGCCAGCGGAGTTGGCCGCTCCGCAGATCGACGGCAAAGAGATTGTCATTGTCGCCGCCGACGTAAGCGAGCCCGCCGAGGCAGGCCGGACTCGTACACATGTGGCGGCGTGGGGCACCGGGCAACTCGAAGGTCCAGAGTGGGCGTCCGCTACGGGCGTCCAGGGCATAGACGGTGTCCTTGACCGCGGTTCCCGCTGCCAAGACAATGCCCGAGCTGACGACCAGATGATCGGGAGAAAAACTATTATCGGGTAAGGCCTGCTGCCAGAGCTTCACCAAGGGAGGAGCGATCTTCTTCTCGCCGCGGTTGTGATATGTGTTGCCGGCGTCGTAGCCGCCCATCGGCCAATCGTCTTCAGACGCGTCCGCCAAGCCGGCGAACTTTTTCGCCTCGGTCTTCGTCCCTGCGGACTTCGGCTCCGGCTTCTCGCCTTCGGCGCGCGGCGATGGCTTGCCCGTCGGTTCTTGAGGGGAGTCGGCGGGTTGGGGGGGGCGCTGGCGGCGACGTTCCGCCCGCGCCGATGCCGTTCGCGTCGGCGGGGTCGGGCGGAACGATGCTTGGCGGCTCAACGCTGGGCGCGTCAAGACGGTCGGCCGGGATCGCTTCCGCCGCCACGCTTGGCCCGCCGCTTGGCTCGTCGCGGCTGCCCTGCGCGCTCGGTTCGACCGCGGGAGGCACGCCGGCGATTTGGCCGTCGGGAATCGGCTCGACGTTGGCCACGTCAGGTTTCTTGCTCGGCCAGTAGAGCGACGCGGCCGTGATCGTAGCCAGTATGGCCACGGCCACGCCCGCCCAGGCCAACGGCCGCCGAAACAGCGATTCGTCCTTGGCGCCGCGGCGCCTGCGCGCGGCGCCAACTCGCAGCGTCGGCGTCGGGCGGCGATGCGACGGCCTCGTCTCGCGCTCTCGCTGCGCCGCCGGTTTCTGGAGGGGAGCGAGCGCCACTTCGTCCAACAGGCCATCCAAACTTTCCAGGCCCGCCCAGGGATTGGCCGACGCGCCCGCCTCTCCTCTGGCCCAGGGCGCCAGCGCCTCGGCCGCCTCGGCAGGCGTCTGAAACCGGTCGCCCGGATCCTTGGCCAACATCCGCTTTTCGATCAACTCGGCGAAGGCCGGCGGGACGTCGCGGTTCTTGATGCGAATCGACGCGGGCAAGATGTCGATGTGCGCCATGATCCGCTGCACTTCGGTGCCCTCGGCGAACGGCGGCTTGCCAGTCAGGCAGTGGTAGAGCGTACAGCCGAGGGAATAGAGGTCGCTGCGGATGTCGGCCCGCTTGGCGTCGACCGCCTGTTCCGGCGAGCAATAGTCGATCGTGCCCATGAACTGCCCGGTGCGCGTGTCCGGCCCGCCGGCCTGCGCTTGCGGCCCAAAGAACTTGGCCAGCCCCATGTCGGCCACCTTTACCCGGCCTTGGCGCGAAAGGAGGATGTTCGAGGGTTTGATGTCGCGGTGGATGATACCCAGCTCGCGCGCGTGCTCCAGGGCCAGCGCCACTTCGTGGCCGATGCGGGCCGTTTCGCGCACACCCAACCGTTTTTGTCTCGCCAGGTGCGCCGACAGGCTCGGCCCATCGACCAGTTCCATGGCCAGAAAATGAAGCGACCCATGTTGGGCCAATTCAAAGCTGGTGACCACGTGGTCGTGTCGCAATTGCAAGGCCACGAACGCCTCGCGTCGAAAGCGGCCGATGGCATCGGGCGTGGCCAGTCGCGGCGGCAGCACCTTCACGGCCACCTGGCGGTTCAGCTTCGCATCGAGCGCGCGGTAGACGCTGCCCATACCGCCGGCGCCCAGCGGGGCCAGTAGCTTGTAGTGGCCCAAGATCAGGTTTTGCGACCGGCCGGCCTCCAGTTGCGCCACTTGCCATTTGGTCAACAGGCCATGCTTGACGAGCCATTCGAGCAGTCGCGCGTCGTCGGCGCCCTGGCCAAGTTCCGCGCGGGCTCGCGCCAAGTCGGCTTGGCCGATCAGTCCGCCGGCGACCGCGCGCTCAGCCACGGCAGCTTCGAGCTTGTTCATACGACCTCCGCAGGCCGCCGCGAAAAAACAGTACGTGTGGCGCACATCAACCACCACGCGTGGCGGCACATGCCGTCATGCTAGCCACCCCGCCCTTTGGCCGTCAAGCACCCTAGGGTCAGGTGATTCTGGCCAGTCGCGACCGCCGCGCGTTGTCCAGCGCGCGGTCGGAACAAAGTGCCTCATTCGCCGCGTGGCGGAGGTTCGCCCGCTCGCCCGCCAAAACGTCGCCGCCATTCGTCCAGCTCTCTTCGCAAGCGTTCTAATTCCTTGCCGGATCCCTCCAACTCGCTCGCCAGGCGCTCGCGCTCCGCCTCGGCGCGCTCGCGGGCCGCGTCCGCCTGCTCACGCGCCGCGTCGGCCTGCTCGCGCGCCGCGTCGGCCTGCTCGCGCGCCAGCCGCTCACGTTCTCGCTGGGCCTCAGCGAGCCCGCGATCGGCCTCCAGGGCTGCCTCGCGCTCCTCGGGGGTTGGCAGCCAGAGGCCGGTGGCGGGATTGTAGAACCGCAACCACTCGCCGTCGCGCTCGAGGTGCAAGCCGAGAACTTCGCTGGGCAAGCGCCCCTCCACGATCTCGATCGGGACGTACTTGCCCTCGCGCAGTCGATGGCCTTGCAGCGGCGGGTCGAGATACTCGCCCTTGGGGTCGAACAGAAAATATTCGGGCACCGGCATCTCGTCCTGGTAGATCGACATTTTGTCGTCCAGGTCTTCGTCTTGCGTCGACTTGCTCGTCAGCTCGACGACGAAGTCCAGACCATGTCCTTCTTCCCAGATGAGGTAATGCTCGCGCGGCTTGTCCTTTGGCACGCCCAGAGCAACGAAGACGTCGGGCGAAACGTGCTTGCGTCGGTTCCCTTTCTCGTAATAAACGAACATGTTGCCCCACACGTACACCAACGGCTCCCGTTCGAAATGCCGCTCGAGCGTCTTGATCGCGGTTGTGAGATTCTTCAGATGGAGCGGTGTTTCACCCACGGGCCGGCCGTCTCCGGTAGGATAGTCGATCTCCGCGTCGGCCCGGAGCGAACGCAGTGGTGAAGGGATGGTTGCCATGTTCGTCTCCCGCACTCGCCCCGTCGACTTCAGTTTAGCCCGTCGGCGTGTGCTAGTCGACGTGCATTCCCAGCCCCAACTCGCCGGGAACCGCTCGCGCACCCATGCGCGGAACTTGCGAATCCAGGCGGTTTCGTCGCCCGACCATTCGAAGTCGAGGAGCGGATCCAGGTGTTTGACCCGCGGCATTGGCAGGTTCAACTCGCGTTCGACGTATTTCCCGTCCGCGCCGAGCGAATAGGCGGTCAGCCCCTTCTTGCGTCAGACCTGGATGTTCTCGTAGCGCGCGATGCGGTTCAGGTCGATCAACAGCTTGGACGGCGTCTCGTAGCGATCTTCGGGACGCTTGGCGAGCATCATCATCACACAGTCCTGAAAGCGATCGGCGACCGAGAGATGAACTCTTTTCGGCTTGACCGGTTCAGCCGAACGGATGAGCGAGACGACCTCAGGCACCGAGTTGCCTTCGAACGGCGGGTGTCCGGTCAACAGCGCGTAAACCGTGGCACCGAGGCTGTAGATGTCGGCCCGGCAATCGACCGGCGCGTCGCTGCGCGTCCGCTCGGGCGGCATGTAGGGAAGGTCGCCGACGAGCTGGCCGGGCCGCGTGATCTGCCGCGCCAGCGTTCCCTCCAGCGCTTTGGCCAGCATCAAGTCGCCCAGCTTGGCCTGTTTGGTGTCGCGCTTGAACAGGATGTTGTTGGGCGTGATGTTGCGATGCACGATCTGGTGCTCGTAAGCGGTCTCCAACGCCCGACCGATTTGCACGGCCACCAAGAAAGACGTGCGCCAGTCGAGCATGCCACGCGTGCCGAAATGGTTGATGACTTCGGTCAGGCACTCGCCTTCGACGAACTCCATGGCCACCCAGCAGTGCGGTCCGTTTTTGCCCGCCGCGTAAATCTCGACCAGGTTCTCGTGGCGGATGGGCATCATGGTTTTCATGGCGCGCACGAACCGCTGCATTTCGTCTTCCTGTTTCGAGATCTCCGGCCAGAGCACTTTGACGGCCGCCGGACGGTCGGCCTTGGAATCGTGTGCCAGAAAAACGAGCCCCGTGTTGCCGCTGGCGAGCACCTTCTTCAGCTCGAAGTGGGCCAGGCTTTGGCCGACCAGGTTTTTGAGGTTGGCGGCCGTGATCACGGGCATGGCGGCGGCGGCCGGTCGGCCCGCGAGCGTGCTTTTGTCGTGCTGGGCCGCGAGATCGAGCCGCAGCTCGGTATGGCCGACGCCGACCACGTCGCCGGGCCGCAGCTCGCATTGCTCGACGCGCGCGCCGTTGACGAACGTGCCGGCGGAGCTGCCCTGATCGCGCAAGATAAACTTGCCGCCATCGATCTCGATGAGGCAGTGGACGCGCGAGGCGTGTTGATCGGCGAGGCGCGTATTCGACTTTTCACCCCGCCCGATGACGAGCGTTTGCCCGTCGGCCAGCGCGAACTTGCGCGGCGCGTCCGGGCCTTTGACGACGACGAGTTCGGCGATCATCGCGTGAGCTTCCGAGATGCGAGACGAAGCGCAGGAAAGGCCTACGCCCGCGCGAGTTGCAAACCACCGCGGTGCAAGGTCGCGTAGTCGGCAGTCTACCGTCGATAAACGGGAAACGCAAGTTTCCGCTCGGTAGCCGGTCGCCGCGGGGTTCGATGATATGCCTGGAATCAGGCGTTTGCCGGTTTCGCCAAAGCTCCACGCGCGGCTGGTCGATAAGCGTGGCGGTTTGACCGTCAGCCCACGGAGAATTGCCATGCTTGCCGCAAGCCGCGTCGAGGGGCTGAACCGCGGCAACGCGCGGATGACCGTGTTCGACGACAAGGGCGACTTCGACGCCTTCGAGAAGGTTTTGGCCGAGGCGGTCGAGCGGAGCGACACGCGGCTGCTGGCCTATTGCCTGCTGCCGAACCACTGGCACTT
>DATLUO010000124.1 GCA_035533075.1 Pirellulales bacterium
GCTAGCCCGGATTATTCACCGGCCCACACCAACCCGAAGCGCAAGCGAGGATCAGCAACGGACTTAGCTCGCTTGCGCTTCGGGTTGGTGTTCGCGCAGTCTGCGCGCCAAGTTCGGGGGCCGGTGAATCATCCGGGCTAGGCGCTCGTGTACACCTCCGGCAGCCCGGTTGGAGAGACGGATTTGCCTTTCTGTGCCCGCTTCGGCTAGGCTGAGGGAGTCGCTTTTGCGTCTCGGTGTAAGGTGGGAACGGGCCCGGTGGGCTCGAATAACACGACGCCGCTGGCGAATCACTTGTCGGGCGGCGCGATCGAGTAGGTAGGGAGGACAATGCGGTGCATCGGTTCATTCTCGCGTTGGTGCTGGGTCTCGCCTTGGCTCCCCAACCGGCACAAGCCGAATACGCCTGGGTGACGAGCGTCAAGCGGGCCGCATCGGTCGCCGCGGTGAAGGTCGGCCAATGCTGGGACACCTGTACTGAAGCCTGCGGCAAGACCACGCGCCGCTGGGTGCGTCAATCGGTCGCTTACCTGGCGCCCGAAGCGAAATCCCAGGCCGCCGCCCGCTGTGGTCTACGCCTGCCCAGTGACGTCGCGGCAGACGATCGCCTGGTCGTCTTGATTCACGGCCTCGATTCCGGCGCTGACTATTGGCAAGACCTGTCGCCGCTGTTGGAACAGGAGGGGTTCGCCGTCGCGCCGCTGGCGTATCCCAACGATCAGCCGTTGGAGGAGAGCGCCGCCTTGCTCGCCGGCGAAATCGCGCGGCTCCGCGCCGACCGGCCCAACGTCAAGCTCGATATCTTGGCGCACAGCATGGGCGGCATCATCGCTCGCTGCTATCTGGAAGGCGGCGCCTACACGGGCGGAGTGGGGCGGCTGGTGCTGCTGGCGCCGCCCAATCACGGCTCGTGCTATTCGCGGTTCAGCGCGTTAAGCGAAGTGGTCGAGCATTGCCGGCTGTGGCGAACGGAAGACGAATGGTCTTGGACCTGGATCGTCACCGACGGCCTGGGCGAAGCACGTAACGACATTGCGCCCGGTTCCAAGTTTCTCGCGGAGCTTAACGCCAGGCCGCGGCGGTCTGACGTGCGCTATACGATTGTGGCCGGCAACCGAAATTGCGGTTGGCGCTATGCCGCCAACACGCTGCGATGGACGACGGCCTGCGTGCCCGATGGTCGCTGGGGCAAGCCGCTGGGAGACAACTTGCAGCGTTGGGCGGAGACGCTCGAATCGCGCACCGGCACGGGCGACGGTCTGGTGCCCATCGACCATGCCTTGTTGCCGGGCGTCGACGATTTCGTTATCGTGTCGGCCGACCACACCACGATCGCTTGTTCGCGCAACGGGCGTCCGCCGGTCGCCTGGCCGATCATCAAGGACCGCCTTAAGCGATAGACAAGCAGACCATCACGAAGAGCAGAAAAAGGAGTACACCGCCGATGAAGCACGCCGCCGCGTTGTTCGTCATGTTTGCAATCGTCGGCTGTCAGAAGCCGCCAAGCCCCGCTGCGCCAGCCCAAGCGGGCGGCGCCGCCGAGCCAGCGACGCAACTGCCCGATGAAAACGACGCGCAGCCGGCAGACGACCATGCGCAGGCCGACAAAGTAACCGTCGAGATCAAGGATTTCGACGGCATTCAGGAATTGATCGCCAGCAAGCGAGGCAAGGTCGTCGTGATGGATTGCTGGAGCACCTATTGCGGTCCGTGCGTCAAAGAGTTTCCGGGACTCGTCGCGCTCGGCAAAGAGTATGGACCCGACAAGCTGGCCTGCATTTCGTTGAGTTTCAACTTCGAGGGCGGAAAAAAGGAGACGCCTGAAGAGCACAAGGAAGCGGTGCTTGAATTCCTCCAAAGCCAGCAGGCGACGTTCGACAACGTCATCGCCAGCGTGCCGTCGGAGACGCTCTACCAGCAGCTTGGTTTCAAGTCGGCCAGCGTGCCCGCCATATTCGTTTACGACCGAGAAGGAAACATCGCCCGGCAATTCGAAGGCGGGGATGCCAAGTACAGCGACGTCGGCAAGTTGGTGGCCAAGTTGCTTGAGTAGGGCGGAGTGCTTTGCCAGTCGGCCATTAAGGCATGGCTCAAAGAGCATTGTAGGGTGGGACCAGCGAGCTTGCGAGCGCCGGCCCACCGTAATCGACGTCGCCAACGATAGGCCGGCGCTCGCAAGCTCGCTTGCCCCACCTTACGTTGTCGTACGGCGGGTTACATTTCGTTCAGATTCGCTCGCCGCCATCGGTCCAGCGTAGAATGAAAGCGGCAGGCGGGGGCTTGCTGGGCGAAAGCGAGGAACAAGATGTCTCGTGCAATATGGGTACATGGCGGCGTGATGGCCTTGGCGGTGCTGGCCGCCATGATGGGCGGCGAGGTTTACGCTCACGGCGGCGGCCATGGTGGCGGGGGGCACGGCGGTGGCGGGGGGCACGGCGGCGGCGGTCATGGCGGTGGAGGATTCCACGGCGGCGGAGGATTCCATGGTGGAGGATTCCACGGCGGCGGCATGGCTGGCGGTGGTTTCCGGGGAATGCCCGGCGGCGGGTATCGTGGCGGCGGCTTCGGTGGCATGGCGATGCCGCGGGGAGGCGGATTCTACGGTGGTCGCATGGGCGGGGCCACAGCTTTAGGCGGCCGCGGCATGTATGGCGGCTCCGCCATGGGCCGCGGCATGTCGGGCTATGGCGGCCTCTCGCAAGGGAGCTTTGCCGCGCGACACTTTTCAGCAGCCGCGGGCCGCGGCGCGGCGGGCGTCACCAGTGGTTTTCGTGGGGCTGGCATGAATGGCATGCGCGGCGGCCTGGGCGGTGCCGCAGGCGGTACGTTCTTGACGCGCCATGCGATGGGCGGTGGCGGCAATTTTGGCCGCGGCAATATGGCCGTTGCCGGACAATCGCTGGGCCGCAATATCAATTTCAACTCGCTCAGCTACAACCGGTTGTATAACAACTTCGGCGGCGGATTCGGCGGCCGCTATGGTCTTTATGGGCGCGGACTCGGGTATGGACTGGGCGGCTATGGCTTGGGCGGCTATGGACTGGGTCGTTACGGCTATGGCCTGGGCCGCTATGGTCTCGGCTATGGCTTGGGCGGCTACGGTCTCGGCCTCGGATACGGTTTCGGTTTCCCGTTCCTGGGTTACGGCCTGGGCGGGTATGGCCTCGGTCTCGGCTATGGTTTGGGACTGGGCTATGGCCTGGGCGGCTACGGAGGATACGGGTACGGCGGCTATGGAGGCTACGGTGGGTACGGCGGCTATGGATACGGCTATCCGTATTACGGCAGTTACGGCTACGGATACCCGTCCTACGGTTACGGGACGTACGCATCGCAACCTGCGGCGAGCGCCGTGGTGCCGGGGCAATCCGCGGCTGCGACTCCCGCCAGCGGAGATTATGCCGCGCTGGGCGAGCAAGACTTCAAGGCCGCGCGTTACACCGACGCCATTCGCAACTGGCAGCATGCCTTGGTCGACGACCCGCAGAACGGCGGCGCGCTGATGCTCTTGGCCCAGGCGTTGTTCGCTACCGGCCATTTCGACGAGTCGGCGGGCGCGGTGCAGCAGGCCATGCAGATGCTGCCGCAAGACAAGTGGGGCACGGTGGTGGGCAACTACGCCGAGCTTTACCGATCGCCGCAAGACTACACCAACCAGTTGCGAGCGTTGGAAGCCATGCGGAAAGACCACGACTCGCCGGCCGTGCGCTTCCTGCTGGGCTTTCACTACGGCTATCTGGGCTATCCCAAAGAGGCAGTCCGCGAGCTCGACCGCACGTTGCAAATGAACTCGCAGGACCAGGCGGCGCGTGCCTTGCGAGACCTGTTCTCCGGCAAACCGCCGGTCACGGTCCCCTCGGCGGCGGTCACGCCCGGCCGGACGACGTAATCGCTCCGCTTGAAAAACTTACAACTGCGGCCCGATCATCGCAGTGCCCGCCGCCGGTAAATCAACGGTGGCGGGCGATTTTTCGCGGGGACAGGCCGGCCTCGTGGCAATCTCAACCGTCGCGGCATGCCGTTCGCTTCTCCATTGAGACCGCTTTGGAGGCAGCGTAGGACGACAGAGGCATTAGGCGATGGGCGTTAGGCTTTAGGCACGATCTTCTACTAGTGCCCTTACGCCCAACGCCTATTGCCCAACGCCTTCAACGGTGGGCCGGCGCTCGCAAGCTCGCTGGTCCACCCTACGATTTACCAGCTCAAGGAGGTGGCCCCGTGTCAAGTCGACGGACCCAAAGTTGTCGTCTCATGCTGCTAGCGATCGTGCTGCCCGCAATTTTTGCCGTGGACCGCTGCGCCGCGGCCGAGCCGCCTTCTGCGCACGATCAGTCCCACGTGGTGCGGCGGCCGGTCATCGAGACGTCGAGCCGTGAAGAGCAGTACGTTCTCTATGAGCCGGTCACGACCTTTGTGCCGCAGCAAGTCGATCAAGGAGCGTGGGTCGATCAACAGGTGGTTCGGCCCGGGCGGACGAGCATCGAGTTGCGCTGGATGTCGGGCGGCTGGACGGTCGATCCTGCAACCGGCCGTGAATACTGGCAACTGCCGATGCTGCGCCCCGTGCGCGTGCGGCGGCCTGATACAATGGAAGTCGTCCGCGTCTGGAAACCGAACATGGTCACGCTGTCGGTGCCCAAAGTGAATTACCAACCTCGCCTGCACACTCGCCAGGTCCCCGTGCAAACGCTGCGCGTGATCGACGAGCGGCGCGTGCGCCGTTGGCCATGTCCCTGCGGCCCCGCGACGGTCGCGCCGGCCGCGGCTTCCGGGCCAGGGACGCCGCTCGGCGCACCACCGGCGTTTCCGGCTCCGTTGCCGTCGATGCCTCAGCCCAACATCGACCCGCTGGAGAAAGTGCCGGAGCCCGCGACGCTGTCGCCCAGCAAGACCGGCGAACAAAGTGGTCCGGCGCAGTGGCGCGACGCTCAACAGGACCGGGTGGCGTCAGGCAAGCAGGGCGGAAATGGGTCGGTGGACCTGCAACCACGGAACCGAGCAACATGACCGCGGCGGCCGAAAAGCGCG
The DNA here is from genome assembly GCA_035533075.1 of Pirellulales bacterium. NCBI lineage: Bacteria > Pseudomonadati > Planctomycetota > Planctomycetia > Pirellulales > Pirellulales bacterium. The sequence goes on from DATLUO010000124.1 coordinate 5,029, forward strand.
ATCATCACTGGGCGCTGTTCACGGCGGGCGTCGTGGTGGCCGTCGTCGGCCTGCTGCTGTGGCTGGCCGCCGGAACGCTGTTCCTGATTTTTTCGGGCCTGCTGCTGGCCGTGTTTCTCAGCGGGCTGACCGACCTGGTGGCACGCTCCACGCGCTTGCGCCGCGGCCTGGCGCTGATCGCCGTTTGCACCGTGTTGCTGGCCGTACTGGGATTGATGGGTTGGTCGATGGCCTCGCGCGTGGCCGAGCAGGCCCAGCAGTTCTCGAAGCAGTTGCCGCACGCCGTCATTCACGTGCGCGAGCAATTGCAAAAGTATCCGTGGGGAAGTTGGGTGGCCGACGAATTCAAAGAGATCCGCACTTCGGCCGAAGACGGGGAGAAGGCGATCTCGCGGGCGGCGGGGGCGGCGTCGGCCGCGGTCGATACCGTCACCGGCATCGTGGTGATTCTCTTTCTGGGCGTGTTCATTTCCTTCGACCCCGATCTCTACAAGCGGTCGCTGGTGCGGCTGGTTCCGCTCGACCGTCGCCCGCGTGCCCGCGAGGTGATCGATCGCGCGGCCGGCGCTCTGTGGCGTTGGACTTTGGGCCGGTTGCTGTCGATGGCGGCGGTGGCCGTGGGCGCGACGATCGGGTTTTGGCTGATCGGCATGCCGCTGGCGTTGATGCTGGGCTTGTTCGCCGGGCTGATGAACTTCATCCCCAACCTTGGCCCGCTGATCTGGCTCGCACCGGCGATGCTCTTGGCGTTCGTGCAAAGTCCGGCCCACGCGCTGTACGTCGGCGTTCTGTTCGGGGTAGTGCAAAGCGCGGAAGGCTACCTGATCACTCCGCTGGTGCAGCAGCGGATGGTCCACCTTTCGCCGGCGATCGCCCTCAGCGTGCAAGTGACGTTCGGCGCCTTGTGGGGTTTTCCGGGCCTGGCCTTGGCCACGCCGCTGGCCGCGATGGCCCTGGTGCTGATCGAGAAGTTGTATATCGAGGACGTGTTGGGTGAGCAGGGCTCTTGTAGTAAGCACAACGAGGGGAAACGGTTCTGACGGTCGGAAAGGATTTGCCGGCGGCCGGAATCGGGTGGCGCGGGTGGTGTGGTGCCGGACTTGCCAGCCACGGCACGGTGTAGTGCTTTCTCTCAGCGCTCCGGCGCGGTATGGCCGATGGCCATTATGAATTTGCCGCCGCCCGGATGGCGGCCGGCCAGCGCACCGCCTCGGCTTACGGTCTTTCACGGATGACAACTTGCCCCCTCTCTGTCCGGCTGGCGTGTCTGACGGCAAGCTGCGCCGCTTTGTTCTCGACGTCCGGCTGCGGTAGCGACTCCCCGCCGCGCGAGGAGGCAACCTGGACAGCCGAGACTCCGCACTGTCCGGCGGCCGGACTGACGGTCTGCCCCGACCCCGATCTCGCGTCGCTCGATCGCGCGGCCTCGCCCACCATGCTGCCCGTCGCCTATCCGGCCGCGGAGCTCGATCGCCCGGCACGGTTGGCCCGGTCCTTTCCGCTCGCCAGCCCTCAAATGCCCTCGGCATCGGCGTTGACGCCGCCGATCGTGACCGAGCTGCCGCCCGCATTGCCGCTGGCCCCCCAGCCGCCCGCCCCAGGCCCGCAGTTGCTGCCGCCGGGCGAGCAACTCGCCCCGCCGGAACGACTGCCCGCCACGGCCAAGCAATCGGCGCCCCAGGCAAGCCTCACTTCGCAGACCGGACAGGCGCGACCGACTGCGACCGCGGGCGCTGCGGATCAACGGATGGGGCCGCCCGCAGCGAGGCCGGTTGCTCCGCGTCGAGCGCCACGTTCGCGGGCGATGCAAGCCGTCAACCAGCAGGCCGAACGCTTGATCCGGCACGGCTATTACCTTGGCCAGCGCGGCGCGCTCTATTCGGCACGGGCCGAGTTTATTCAGGCGTTGCGGACCGTTTCGCAGGCGCTCGACGTGGAATTCGCCACGCGAGAGCACACTCAAGCGCTTTCCGCCGGACTGACCGCCTTGGAAGAAGCCGAGGATTTTGTGCCCGAAGGCTCGCGATTGGAAACCGATCTCGACGTGCCGGGCTTGATCTCCGTCCACCGCACGCCCGCCTGCAAAGCCATCGACGCGGCCGACTTGTTGCCGGTCGTCGTGGTGCAACACTATTACACCTACGCACAGCAGCAGTTGGCCGTCGCCGCGGGCGGCGAAGAAGCGGCGTCGATGGCGCTGTTCGGTCTGGGCAAGACTTACATCACGCTGGCCGTCGAGAAGACGCTGTCGGCCCCGGTGGCGGAGCCGAAAGCGATGGTCTTCCACTGGGCGGCCCTGGCGGCCGATCCGGGCAATTTCCTGGCGGCCAACGAACTGGCGGTGCTCTATGCACGGTGGGGCGACTATGCCACCGCCCGGTCGCTGTTGCAACACAGCATCGCCGTGCTGCCGCATTCGGCCGTGTGGCGCAACCTGGCGGTGGTCCATCAGCGGCTGGGAGAAGCGAAGCTCGCCGAGTTGGCTCAACGCGAGGCCGAGGTCGCCGGCAAACGCGAGGCCAGCGCACCGCCTGACAACCCCCGCGGCATCGTCGCCTCGTCCGACGTCCAATGGCTCGACGCCAAAGAGTTTGCCAGCACCAGCCGCACCGAGGTCGACGCGCAGAAACCCGCCGCGCCCAGTGGGGCCGCGGGCGGCGTGAAAGCGAAGCCCGTGGTGGCGCCGGCCCCGCCGCGGCGTCGTTCGGCCGCCGCCTGGTTCCCCTGGTTACGTTAGAACGCCTTCCGCGAGAGGCTCCGCCGACGATGCAAATAAGGAAGAAAGCCATGATGAAACACGCCATCGTCGCCGTCATCCTCTGCGCCGGCTGCGTCAATTTTGGATTTTGGATTTTGGATTTTGAATTAGGATCAATCCAGCGTTGTCCCAGAGATTCGAGCGCCGGGGCATCGCCGCGGCATAGCGTGTCCACAGAATTCGTCCACCGCGCGGCTCTGCCCCAGCCACCCATCCAAAATCCAAAATCCAAAATCCAAAATGGAATCGAGCTCTGCCAGGCACTCGGTCCGGCCGCCCCGTACGCGATCAAGGGCCTCGACTGCGCTTCGGGCGCCTGCGGCGAGATGGGTTGGGACGCCGCCCGACCGATTCCCTGGCAACGCTATGCCCAGGGCGAATATGTCGGGCACGAACGGTTGCGGCACGTCGATCAATACCGCCTCCGCGTCGACGATGAGATTGAATTCGTCTTTCGGCTGACGCGCATGGAATCGTCGCAGCCCTACCAGCTTACGGTGGGCGACGAGATTCGCGTCGAGTCGCTCAGCGACGCGACTCTGAACCGCGACCTGGTGATCCAACCCGACGGCTACATCACGCTGCCGCTGGTCAACGAGGTGCGCGCCACGCAGCACACGGTGCCTCAGCTTCGGGCCGAAGTCGAGCGGCGGCTCAAGAAGTTCTACAAAGAGCCGGCGATCACGATCACCCCTGTGCGGCTCAACGCGCAACTGGAAGACCTGCGGGCGACGAGCGACGCCCGGTTCGGCTTCGGCGGCCAGTCGCGCCGCGCACGGGTGACACCCGAAGGCACGATCCAATTGCCCGCCCTCGGCAACGTGCCGGTGCAGGGCCTGACGCTGATGGAAGTGCAACGCGAGCTGCACGAACGTCTGGGCCGGCGCTTCGAGGGAATGGAGATCACGCCGGTGCTGGGCGCACGGGCACCGCGCTATATCTACGTCGTCGGCGAAGTACGAACGCCGGGGCGCTATGAGCTGACCGGCCCCACGACCGCGATGCAGGCCATCAGCATGGCGGGCGGTTGGATCTACGGCGGCAACTTGTGGAACACGGTGGTCTTTCGCCGTGGCGACGACTGGCGGCTGTTGGCCACGAAGCTCGACCTGCGCGGTCCGCTGTACGGCAAGCGTCCCTGCCCGGCCGACGAGATTTGGCTCAACGATTCCGACATCGTGCTGGTGCCGAAGAGCCGGATTCTGGTGTACGACAACGTGATCAGCCTGCTCTTTACGCAGGGACTCTGGGGCATCGTTCCCTTCAGCACGGCCACCACCTTCAGCATCACTCGCTTTGGCGCTCTGTAGGGTGAGAGCGAGCGAGCTTGCGAGCGCCGGCCCGCCGACTTTCGACAACTCCAGCAGTCGCAGGGGCCGTTTCTGACCCGCACCGCTCGTCGAGAACGCGGCGGTAACCCCACCATTGGCCAACTGTCGGATTCCGACAGTTGAGCAGGCGTTCCCCGTCCCTCCGGCAAGCCAAGCGAAGATCGTCGCGATCTTAAACACTTGTGAAAAACAGGCGTGGTTCAAAGCAGGGTAACACTTCCCGTTGGAGTTCTGCCAGCACCTCCTGCCGGAAGTACCTGCCGCTGCGTTGGTTACGTCCTGACGCGGCCCACGCAGGGCGGCGAAAGCTGTTACCCTGAGATTCCTTGATT
>DATLUO010000125.1 GCA_035533075.1 Pirellulales bacterium
TGACTTCCGTCGAACGATAGGCTTTGCTCTTGCTCACGGGGACGACCTCCTAAAAACAGGGTTTGGGGTTGGTTAAAACAATAACTCAACCTTAACCCTTTCGAGGCGTCCCCGCTCTTTACCCCTCTATAGCCAACTACGACGATAGCTGCGACCGTTAAACCAATTCGCGGTTTAGATACTACCGGCGAGTACCCGGATCAGACCGCTTCCACCCGCACGCTGAAGTCGACACCTTCCCATTTCGTGGCCGCGGGCCAGTAAAAGGTGAAACGCACCGCCGTGCCCGCCGGCAACTCGGCGGTCGGCAGGTCGGCAACGTGAATCTCCAGGCCCGTGTCGCGCGTGGAAACGTCGTGCGTGGTCTGCCAGTCGTCGCTGCTGAAGTGAATGACGGCCGGCGCCAGCGTCTCGACGCGCAGCGTCTTGCCGGCCGGCAGGCGGCGGCATTTGTGGTTGAATCGCCAGGCAAAATGCGGCGACTCTTGTTTGTGCATCAAATATCGCTCGACCGTCTGGGGCGGCATGTCGAACACTTTGCCGTCGCGCAACGAACGTAACAGCTTGATGTACTCGGAATGCGCCCAGACGAGCGGCATGGCCGACCCGGCCGGCTGGCCGCGAAAGAGCTCATGGTCCGGCACGTCGTGCGAGTCCCAGACCTGTTCGGGCAACAGGCCTCCGCAATTGGCAAAGCGTTCCATCGCCTGCAAGAGACGCTGGGCTTCGTCTCGACGCCCCGCCGCGATCTCATAGTGGGCGCGTTCGCCGGTCAGCAGCGGCCAGGGCCGACCCACGCCCGTGCCGTCGAACGGCGAGCCGTCGTCGTGCTCGCCGTATCCGTCGAGGTTGTAGCGATACCAGCACGGTCCCGAAGGAAGATCGACTTTGAGCACCGCGTCGATGGCCTTCACGGTGTTCATGATGCGAGGGTCGTTGGCGTCGCGCAAGCCGAACCGCACCAGCGCCAAGGCGTCGGGGCTGACCAGGTCGCCGGCCACCTCCAGGGCCTGGTCGCTGGGCCGGTTCTTGACCACGACAAAGCCTTTGACCGGCTTCACGTTTTCCGGCGTGTCGGGAGAAATGCGGATGTAATAACCTTCCACGCCGAGCCGCCGCGAAAGCTCGGTGTCGGCGGCATAGATCCAGTTGTCGAGGTTCGAGTACCAGAGATCGGCCGTCTCGCGAAGATATTCGGCTTCCGCATATTCGCCCTGGTCGTCGGCCAATTCGGCGGCCACCAGCAAGGCGGCGATTTCTGCGGCCAACGTGAACGGGCTGTAGCCGGGGTCTTCTTCCCAGCGGTCCTGCTGCGTCACCGGTCCGTTGCGCACCAGGTAGCCGGCCGCGTGACGCACCATTGGCCAAAGCTTGTCCCGCTCGGCCTCGTCGATCATCTGCTCGCGGTAGGCGAGATCGACCAGCAACACGGGCAAAGCCGCTTCGTCCATTTGGATGCCGTCCCAATAGGGCGTGCCGTCGAGCCACATGTTCTGGCCCCAGTGGCCGTCGGCCTCCTGCGTGACTTGCAGATAGCGGAGCACGCGGCAGGCGACCATTTTCGCGCCGGCCGCCATCAAACCACCGGCCGACTCGACCAGATCGCGCGGCCAGACAAGATGATAGCCGCCCAGATCGTTGTCGCCCTTGGAGAATCCCCAGGGAATCGACAAGCTGGCCACGATTCCGCCCGGAAAGTTCTTGGCTTCGTGCGTGCCGATCATGGCGGTGCTGACGCGATAGACGTTCTGCGCGGAAGGTTCCGCGCGATCGGCGTCGAAGTGGGCGGCGGGGCGTCCGTCGAGGTGTTCGCGGTCGAGCGGCAGCAAGGTGTCTTGCCACTGCCGCCAATGTTGCACGTAGAGGTGCCGGGCGCGGTCGATGCCGTCGAGCACGCTGGCCACGGCCCGGTTGGCGGCCTCATTGACGTTTTGGCCGAAGCCCACCGCCAGCAAGCACTCTCCGTGGCAGTCGGCCAGGTCGATCTGGCCGGTCAAGGCCACGTTGCCGTGTTCGGCACGGTCGAATTGCCACGTCAGCCGCTTGTGCTGCCACAGGTCCTGCCAGCCGTCGGAGACCCCGACAAAGCCCGCCGACCGCGCCAGCCACGGCGCGGAGCAGGCGACCGCCATGCCGATGCCGTTCTGTTCGGCAAACAGCAGCGGTGCTCCCTTGTAGTCACCGACCCAGGCGATGTTATCGCTGCCTTGGTTGGCTAGGTGCGGCGAGATCAGCGCGAACAGTTGGTATTGGTCCAGTTCGCCTTGCTGCGGCTTGAAGCGGATGTGCTGCAACAGCACGGGCCGCTGCGGATCGGCGAGTAGTTCTTTCTCGATGGTGTAGCGGCCTTCGAGGCAATGGTTGATCACGCGATACGCCGGCACGCCCTCGGCCAGGTATTCGACCTGCGAGCGGGTGTGCCGTTTCTCTTCAGAGAAGAAGTCTTGCCCGTCGGTGACGATCAGGCCCAGATCGCGGATGCAGGCCAGATCGACACGGGGATAATAAACTTCGTTGACGATGCCGTGGCTCAGCGTGAACCAGAGCGGGCTGCCGGTGCCCAGGGCGGTGCCCACGCCTTGTTTGGCGCTGGAGGTCCAGCGCGGCGGCAGGCCGGGTCTTCCGGGGGCGGAACGGATTTCGGTCAAGGGGGCCTCTCGCTTCTCGCCTTAGGTTCATCGCGCCGCGTGCCGGGCGCACAAAGCTCCATCCTTTCATAGTTTACCCTGGGCGGAAGTCAAGCTTAGGGAGCATCCTGCGTGGCGTTCCGCGGTCTAGTTAAGGCCGGCATTTGGTTGCGGTTCATAACGAGAAGATCACCGCATCACAAAGGCATGTTCGATGGCAGCTACTTCATCAACCGGCACGGTCGTGATCGCTGGCGGAAGCGGGTTCGTTGGCGTGTCGCTGGCGACACATTTGGCGTCGACCGGCAGGTCGGTCGTGATTCTATCGCGTCGTCCGCCGAAACCGAGCGGGCCGTGGCGGCACGTGAGTTGGGACGCACGTACGCTGGACGATTGGCGCCGCGAACTCGACGGCGCGGCCGGCCTGGTGAATTTGGTGGGGCGTAGCGTCGATTGCATCAAGACTCCCGATCACCAGGACGAGATTCTGCGCTCGCGTGTCGAAGCGACGCGTGCGCTTGGCGCGGCCGTGCGCTCGGTCGACACGCCTCCGCCGGTGTGGGTGCAGATGAGCACCGCGCACATCTACGGCGACCCGCCGCAGGTTGTTTGTGCGGACGATTCGCCCTTCGGCTGCGGATTTGCGCCTTTCGTCGGCCAGGCTTGGGAAGACGAATTCCGTGCGAGCGTGCTGCCGTCACAGCGGCCGGTCGTTTTGCGAACGAGCTTCGTAATCGGCCGCGACCGCGGAGCCGGCGGAGGCGCGCTGGCACGGCTGCGGATGCTCGTGAAGCTCGGTCTTGGCGGGACGGTTGGCTCAGGCAAGCAGGGGATGAGCTGGATTCACGAGACGGATATGAACCGCGTATTTGAACGGGCGCTCGATGGCCCAACCATGAGCGGAGCGTACATCGCGTCGTCGCCGATGCCGGTTTCGCAACAGAACTTCATGCGAGAACTGCGCCGGGCCGTCGGCGTGCCGTTTGGACTGCCGGCGTTTTCATGGATGGCCCGCCTGGGGGCACCGTTGCTGCTGCGGACGGATCCGGAGCTCGCCTTGTATGGACGCTACCTGCTCCCGCGGCGCCTTCAAGACGAGCGATTTGAGTTCCGGTTCCCGGAACTTGGATTGGCGTTGCGTGACCTGGTGGGCCACTCCAGTTGAAAAGAATCGGCCGCGTTGCCGACGTCCTAGAACCTAAGCCGCCGGAAAGAAGACTACAACCTTCCCACCTCTGCCCCTACCCGATACGATGCGAGAATGTCGCATGTCGAGACCTCATTGCAGCGGGCCGCGCCCGAACCCTTGCCGCCGAACATCGCCAGCGTCCAGCCGGGCGGCGGCGTCTGCTATCAGATCGAGCTGCTGTGGGGGCGGTGGCGAAGGTGGTGGCTGCGCAGGTTTCGGCCGGCTTACGTGAGACGTATGGCCGAAACGATGCGCGGCTCGGCTGCCGGCGCGCCGCACGATGTGCTCGACCCGCGAGACCTGAAATACTGCCGCAACCTCTGCACCGCCGAATGGTCGCCGCTAGACGACCCCTTTCGTTGGCGCGAGCGGATTCCCTTTGCTCGCTGGGGACTGGCCGAATTGCCTTTGATGGTCTGTCCGCTTCTGGCCGCGACCGTGGCGCTGGGGCTTTGGGGGTGGTATCTGGCCGTGGCACCGGGCATCGTGCTGGCTTTGATCGTCTGGTTTTTTCGCGATCCGCCCCGTCGCGTGCCCATCGAGGCCGGCCTGATCGTTTCGCCCGCCGACGGCACGATCGCCGAAGTGTCGCGAATGGAGCACGACGATTATCTTGGCGGCCCGGCGGTGAAGATCGGCATCTTTCTGTCGATCTTCAACGTACACATCAACCGGTCGCCGCTGGACTGCCGGGTGATGAAGCTGCGATATGAGCCGGGACTGTTCTTGAATGCGATGAATCCCGACAGCCGCATGTTGAACGAGAACCTGTGGATTGGGTTGGAAGAAGACGCGCCGCCCTACCGGCGGTTGGTGGTGCGGCAGATCGCCGGCCTGTTTGCGCGGCGGATTGTTTGCGACTTGCGGCCGGGCGAAACGATCGCCCGCGGCCATAAATTCGGTATGATCAAGCTTGGTTCGCGGACCGAGCTGATCGTGCCCGACGAAGAGCGGCTGGAAGTGCTGGTGGCGGTCGGGCACAAGGTACGTGCCGGCAGCAGCGTGCTGGCCAGATACAGTTCAACGGAGGGTGGCCTTCCCAGGCTGTCACCTACAGACGAGACGGGCTAGGAAGCCCATCCTCCGTTATGGCGCAACACACACCGAGGAACAACTGATGCACAAAATTCGTACCGTGGCCGTGTTGCCGACGTTGTTCACGCTGGGCAACCTGGTTTGCGGCTTTTTCGCGATTGTCGTCGCGGCGCGGGTCGAGAAACCTTTGACCGCCGAAACGCCCCGCGCGCCGACCATCGGCACCGCAAATCCGGTCAAGGCGTTCAAGGCCCTCGACCCCGAAGACCCGGTCCATAATTGCATGCTCAGCGGCTGGCTGATTTTTCTGGCCATGATCTTCGACGCCCTCGACGGCCACGTCGCTCGGCTGGCCAAGACCACCAGCGACTTCGGAGCGCAACTCGACAGTCTTTGCGACATCGTGACGTTTGGCGTGGCGCCGGCGTTTCTGCTGGTCAAGCTCTGTCCGCTGTTCGAATTCACGCACCACGACATGTTCTGGGTCATCGCCGCCCTGTATGCCGCCTGCGCGGCGATGCGGTTGGCCCGGTTCAACGTCGAGAGCGACGAAGAGGACGACCACTTGCACTTCACCGGGCTGCCCAGTCCGGCCGCCGCGGCCGTGATCGCCAGTTTCGCGATTCTGTTCTACACGTTGCGGAAAGAGACCAACACGCAATGGTACACGCCTCAGTTCGACACGGCCATGCAGTACGCCCTGCCGTTTTTCGCCGTGCTGGTGGCCATCCTGATGGTCTCGCGCATTCCCTATCCGCACGTCGTCAACCAGTTGTTCAGCGGCCAGCACAGCTTTGCCCATCTGGCGATGGTGACCTTGTTCCTGTTTGGCGTGATGCTGGTGCGAGGTTTCGCGGTGCCGTTGATCAGCGTGGTGTTCGTGTTGCAAGGTCCCATCGCCTATCTCTGGCAGGAATTTGTTCAACGGCGGCCGCACAAGGAGCCGCTTTTTTAAGGAATCATGTTTACCGGTCTCATCCAATCGCTCGGTACCATCGTCGAAGTCGTCTCGCAGCCGCCCGGCAAGCGGCTCGTGGTGCGCCCTGACGGACCTATCGGCACGGTACACGTTGGAGACAGCGTGGCGGTCAATGGCTGTTGCCTCACGGTTGTCGAGACGGTGGGCGACAGGTGGGCGTTCGAGGCCGGGCCGGAGACGTTGAGCCGCACGAATCTTGGGGAACTGGTAGAGGGAAGCGTTGTGAACCTGGAGCGCTCGTTGGCCGTCGGCGACCCGCTGGGCGGCCATTTTGTCACCGGGCACATCGACGGCGTCGGCACGGTCGCTCGTCGCTACGATGATCGCGACTGGACCACGATGTGGTTTCGCTGCCCGCCTGATCTAGCGCTTCAGATGGCCTCCAAAGCCTCGATCGCCGTCGATGGCGTGAGCCTGACGCTGGTCGACGTGGAGCCGGAGCAGTTCAGCGTCGCCCTGATACCGCACACCTTGCGCATCACCACCCTAGGCCGACGGCAAACGGGCGACCGCGTGAATCTGGAGACGGACCTGCTGGCGAAGTATGTTCAAAGCCCAAGACCAAAGACCTAAATGTCTTCCGCCCGACAAACGCAGTCCTTTCTCATCCGCCGCTTCGAGCAGGTGGGCATTACGCCCAAGACGCGCCACGGGCAAAACTTCCTGATCGACCTGAACCTGCTCGACGTGCTCTTCGAGGCGGCGCGCATCGGGCCGTGCGACGTGGTGTTGGAAGTCGGCACCGGCACCGGTTCGCTGACGGCGAAACTGGCACGTGCGGCAGCGGCCGTCGTTTCGGTGGAGCTCGATCCGCAGATGCACCAGTTGGCCTCCGAGGAGCTGGTCGATTGCGATAACGTCCTGCTGCTGCGCCGTGATGCGTTGAAGAACAAGAACCATCTCAACCCCGACTTGCTCGCGGCGGTGCGCGAGCGACTTGCGGCGGCGCCCGGCCGGCGGTTCAAGCTGGCGGCGAACCTGCCCTATAACATCGCCACGCCGATCATCAGCAATCTGCTGGCCTGCGACCTGCCGCCGGCCACGATGACCGTTACGATTCAGAAAGAGTTGGGCGACCGCATCGTGGCCCGACCGAGCACGAAAGACTACGGGGCGTTGAGTGTCTGGATGCAGGCGCAGTGCGAGGTCGAGATCGTGCGGGTGATGCCGCCCACCGCCTTCTGGCCGCGGCCGAAAGTGTACTCCGCGATCGTGCAGATCCGCCTCAGGCAAGATTGGCGGGACCGCATTCCTGACCTCGACTTTTTTCACTCGTTCGCGCGAGCGATGTTCTTTCACCGCCGGAAGTTCTTGCGCAGCGTCATCCTGAGCGGCTATAAAGGGCGGCTCGACAAACCGCAGGTCGACGCGATCATGGCCGAGCTTGGCTTCGGCGAGACGACACGGGCGGAGCAGCTCGACGTAGCCGCGATGCTGCGGCTTTGCGAGGCGGTCCGGGGACGGCTGTAGCCGATGCTCGCAGGGGCTATTTGTTCTTCTTCGATCGAATGACAGCCTCGAGGCGCATAATGTGTCGCTTTATGGCTTGTTTGAGGACGAAACAAAACGGTTCCAGGATCCCGGGAGCCTGCTCCGCACGCTCCAGTTGCCTCAGTCTCTTTTTTGCGGAGTGGAGGTCAAGCGAGGCGGGCCCTCTCCCGCGGACCTCCAATGTCGCGTCGATCGCCTCCTTTCGGTATTGGTCCAGAAGTCTGTGGCCAAGTCCCAGTTTTTGAATCGTCAGCTCCGCGGCTTCATCGTTATCGCCCGCGGCGAAAATCCTCCCCGTCAAACGGAAGGCAAAACGCGATTCACAACCGCGTGAACGAGGCGAGACGAACAAATGCTGCTCTGCAAGCGAGGGCCAGTTCCTTTTCTTCACGGCGCCGAAATCCGCGTGTGCGCCAGGGCCAGGATAGCACGCGACCATGTTCCTGTAGGTAATGTCTTGACCGGCTGCGCAATGCTCTTGCGGGATGAGATGCTCGACGTGCGAGGTTTGCTCGTGAATGCGGATCCCGGTATAGGCGCAGAGCCCGCGCTGCTCGTCCACGAGCGCTTGCTTGAGGACGCCCCGTATCTCCGCAGACAGGTTGTTGTATCCCATGCCCGGAGTCTTGAGTTTCCATTCCGTGAAAACCGGGGGCTCGTCGCCGCCGCTAATCTCCCGCATCCGCCAGCGCCTCCAGGTTGTTGATCGTCGCTTCGAGGCGCGTGCTGTCGCGGGTTGTGCCCCGCTGGATTCGTTTCAATACTTGGAGTCGCGAACGCGCCAATTCAAGATCGCCGATTTCCAATGCCTCCTCGATCGCATCGATTGCGTCTCGACTGTCTCGACTGCGCGACTCCGCGCCCATGACTTCTTCGAGCACCGCATTGGAATCCAAGCCGAAAGAATGGGCAGGGTGCTCGCCCGTGTGCGACTCGTCCAGCAGACGAATCTCTTCCGGCAGGACTTCGCCGATCACCTGTGGTGAGTGTGAGGTACAAAGAAATTGAATCTGTGGAAACGTCCGTTTCAGGTCGGAGGCCACGCGCCGCTGCCAGCGTGGGTGGAGGTGAACGTCGAGTTCGTCGATCAGCACCACACCCGGCGTTTGCGCCAAAGCGCGCGGCAAGGGTTCATCTTCGGCGGTCAGCACGTCCGGCGGAACGAGGAAGTTGTTTTGAGTGACGGTCTTGATGGCAATGTCGGCGACCAGCGCCAACATCATGCGCTGTCCCGCACTCAAATTGCCAAAGGGCTGCGCGCGGCCGGAAATCGAGAGCACGATCTCTTGACGGTCGCCGTCGTACCACATGCCATCGGCTCCAGGAACGCAGCGCAAGACCGCGCGGCGCACGATCTCGTAGCCGGGACGAAAGCGGCCTCCGCGATTGACCGCCGCGATCGCCTCGTCGCGAAACCATCCGGCCAGATCCGTAAGACGAATGCGTTCGTTCAAGCAGTCGTAAAAAGCCGCCCAGCGACGAGCGATCCCGCTCGACCTGGCCTTCGCCTTGCTGCGTTCATGATGTGGCAACCAAGCGCGTCCGGCGCCGTAGTAGGCCAGGACGGGAAGCAGCACGTCTTCGTTGGCCTTGGCCCGATCAAGGGCCGCGCGAATGACCTCCAGCGCTTCCTGGGCATCGGCGTTGCTGGTACGTCGGCCGCCGGGATTGATTTTCCGGGTCCAGCAGACGCCGTCCCGGTCTTCGATGCGTCCACACGCCTTGACCAAAACCCCCGTCGCCGCTTCCTGGAAAAGCGTGCGGTCTCCCCGACGTATCGGCTCGAGGCGGATTTCCGAGTCGTAGATCGGTCGACCACTGTTGGCCAACGTTGAATCGGGCGGTTCGACGAGCCAGATGCCCAAAGCAACGGCTAACGCATCCAAAACGCTCGTTTTCCCCGACCCATTGTCACCCACCAAAAGCGTGAACGAGGGGTGCAACTCGAAGCGTTGCAGCGAAAACTTTTTGAAGTTCTGGACTTCGAGTGTAAGAACCTTCATCGCTGTCCGTGCTACACCTCAAGACTGCCGGCATTCGAAGCTCTCGATCGCAGTCAAATTCTACGATCATTTCCGCTCCCCGAAAAGGCAACCATCACGACCCGCCACCAAACCCGGCCGAATTGAGGTTGGAGTTGATGCCGCCCCACCAGCCGCCCGCCTGTCCGCCCACGGCGCCGATGGCCGACATCACGGCAATCAGGATCAAGGCCAACATCACCGCGTATTCAACGGCGGTGGCGGCTTCCGCATCTCGCAGAAATCGGCGCCAAAATGCCATGTTTGGGCTGCGGACCGGAAAGTCCGAAATAAAGGTCGCGTTGTCGGGCTGGCGGCCACGGCGGCCGGAAATGTGCCTGTAGAAGTTGCCAGCTTTACTGAAAACGTAGCTTGAAATCCGGAAAAGTCAAAAAAACCAACGGCACGGAACTCGCTTTTCGCGAGCCCGTGCCGCCTGGCCTCAGTACCCCAATTCGGTCGTGTTATCGCACGGCTTCGTTCAGCATTTTCGTGTTGGGAATGCTGTGCCGGTTGAGCAGCCCCTCTTCTTCCGTTTCGATCACTGTGGCCACTGGCCCGACTTCGCGGATCGTCCCTTCCAGGCTGCCCACGTGAATGCGGTCTCCCGCGTGCATCCGCTGCCGCAAGTAATAGCCGGCCAGAATGCCCGCCATCACGTCGCGTCCGCCCAGGCCGAACGCCAGTCCGCAGCCCAAGGCCAGTCCGGCGGCGGCCAACAGGATCAGCTCTTTGAGAATGCCGAACTCGATGCGAAGCTGGTCGAAGGCCCCGATGAACGTCATCAGTGCCAGCACGTAATAGACGCCGTCGGCCAGCGTTTCGGCGTAGCTGATGCCGACGCGGTCGGCACCGGTCGCCACGACACCCCGCAAGAAACCGGCCACCAGCAGTCCCACGACCACCACCACCGTCGCCACCAGCAACCTGGGAATGTACGCCACAATCTGCTCCATCGCGGCCGACACGGCGTCGAGACCCAGGATGTTGAATCCCGCGGCCAAGAACACGCACATTGTCAGCCAGAAGATGATTTGCCCGATGATCGCGGGCACGCTCTTGGTGATGCCCACCTGTTTCATGGAGTTGGCCAGCCCGCTGCGCTCGGCGGCGGTTTGCAGGCCGAGCGATTGGACCAGGGCGACCGTGAACTTATCGAGCATGCGGGCCACGATATAACCGACGACGATCACCGCCAACATCGCCGCCACGTGCGGCAAAAGCCCGACGATGTCGCCGAAGGCCCGGTTGAAACTGACCCGCAACGCCTCTTGCCAAGTATCGACGTTCTGCATGGAAAATCCCGACATGGTATCTCTCCGTTAATCCTGAGTTTTGGTTGGCGTCGGCGGGAACGAACCCGACGACGTGTAAAGGGCGGCGGCCGCCAGCGCCCGTGCGAACTCCGCCAGGGCCCAAGGCAGCGCCACTGCGACAAACTCGACCAGTTGCCCCACGACGAGCGTCCGGTTCAGCCGCTGATGCACCGAGCGGTCGAACTCGTCCGGCGGCGGCGGAACGGCCGTGCCGGCCAGTTGCTCAAGCAGATCGTGGTCCATCGTGTTTGTCCTTCCTTAACGTTGGTTGCCGGCCGTGGCCGGCGCGTCACACTTCGGGCGAGAATTCGCGCTGAATTTTTTCTTTGGCCCGGCTGACTCGCATCTTGCAGGCCGCCGCCGACAGGCCGAACATCTCGGCCAACTCTTCATAGCTGTAGCTCTCGCAATACTTGAGAATCACCAGCGCACGGTCTTCTTCGTCGAGTTGGTCGAGCATCTGATCGAGATCGAGCGACAAGCCCGGCTCCGGCGATTCGACGAGCGTCTGCGAGTTCCGGGCCGCGGCGGCCTCGTGGCGCTGGCGCCGGCCTCGGCTGCGGCGCAGCATCAGGCAGGTCCGTACCGCGACGCCGTGGACCCAGGTCGAATACTTCGAGCGACCGTCGAATTTGTTCCGCCCGGTAAACAGCCGCACGAAGACTTCTTGGGCCGCGTCTTGCGCATCGTCGGCATGGCCCAGCAGACGATAGCAGATGCGCCACACGCGCTCGCGGTAACGGCCGAGCAACTCCACAAAGGCCGGCCCGTCCGATCCTTCACGGGCAGCCTCTGCGGCGAGTGTTTCGTCGCTTTGTTCGGTGAGTTTCGACACCGGGTGTTCGCATTGGGTGCGCGGATCGGTCAGCCAGAACATCTTGTCCCATAGGTTAGTTGCCGGCCGGCGACCTGGCGTAACTGCGCCGGCCGGACAGCAGCAGCCCCTGGGAATCGTAGGGCGAGGGCCGGCAAACGTCCATTTTCGAGGGACCCAGGCCCACTGTCATAACCGGCACAAAGTGAATCGTGGCGAGGGGCCGCACCCACCCGATGCGGTTGGAAAACGCGAACTAGGTTTAAGCTGTGGAAAGAAAGACCGTGCGAGAACCACGCTATTCAGGAGTTGGCGAGACCATGCACCATACCATTGCGCGTAAGTTGAATCTGTTGCTCGTGGACGACGATCCCAGCATCGTCCGGCTGCTGACGCACATCGTCGAGCGGCGGCTGGGCGACAAGCTGAGCGTTTGCGGCCTGACGGACGCCGCCGAGGCGATCGACTGGCTGGAACGCAACTGCTGCGACATTCTCGTATCGGACATCAACATGCCCGACGTCGACGGCCTGGAAATGCTGCGGCACGCCAAGCAACGCAACGCCTGGACGCAGGTGATTTTCATCACGGCGCACTCGACCTGGGAAAAGCTCACCGAGGCGGTGGAGTATGGGGCCAGCGACTACCTGCTCAAGCCGATCGACCAGGACGATTTCGTTTCGCTGCTCAGCCAGCAGTACGTGCGTTGTGCGCGGTGGCAATCGGCCGTGCTGGGCACGCTGGAAGCGGCCGTCGAGTAGCGGCGTCAGGCGTCAGGCGCCAGGCGTCAGGTAAAGGTCAAATCAAATGTTTCTGAACCCTGAACCCTGAACCCTTCGTCGGTGGGCCGGCGCCCGCAAGCTCGCTGGTCCCACCCTACGGTTACTTGGCGTCCGTCACGCCCAAGTGCTTCTTGAGGAAGTCGAACATGTCGGCCGGGCCGCTTGGCTTGGGGTTTTTGCCGCCGTCGGTGTTGACGAACACATTTTCGATTCCCAGCTCATCCATCCGCTTCTTGAGCATGCGGCCGAAGTTGGGGTGGTGGATGCCCTGGCCGGGCTTGGCGTCGTCGGGCAAAGGGCCGTCCGGCTCGTTGTAAATCATGAACACCGGCGGATCGTCCTTGGTCAGCCAGGTGATGGCCGCCGATTCGTCGTAGAGTCGCTGCACGGCGGGCGTCGGGTGCAGCGCTTCGTCGGCGCTGTTGAGACCGTAAATCTTGACCATCGAAGGATGCTCCCAGGTACGGCCGCCGACCAACTCGCGGATCTTGATCGGGTCGTAGGTCGGCTGGCCGCCCATGCTGCCGATGGCCGAGATGCGACTTGACTGGCGGAGCACAGGGTCGGGACTCTTCGGATCGGCGAGGTCGTCGTGAAAGCCAATCCACAACGAGATGCCGGCCCCGGCCGAGCCGCCGAAGCAGGCGATTCGCTTGGCGTCGATGTTCCACTCGCCGGCCTTCGAGCGCAAGAACTGCACGGCCCGTGCGCCGTCGAGTTGGGGCGCGGGAAAGAGTACATCCTTGCCGTCGACAAAGCGGTAGTTGATCGAGGCAAAGTGGATGCCCAACTTCTTCATGGCCTGCAGCATGGCGGCGTTGAGTCCTTCCCGTTTGTCGCCGGCCACAAATCCGCCGCCGTGAATGTGAATCAGCAGCGGCGCGGGTTGATCGCTGTCGGCTTGATAGAAGTCGAGCACATTGCGCTCGGCCGGCCCGTAAGAAACATCGGCGTAAGTGGGCTCGATTTGCGGTTGCGGGGCGCACGCGGAGGCCTGCGCGATCAGCAGGACGGCACACGCGCGGAAGGGGCGGATCATAGCGAGGGTTCAGGATTCAGGGGAAATTGCAAATTGCGAATTGCAAATTGGCAATTGGAAGCAAGGCGTGGAGCAGAAGACAAAACACCCAAGACCAAAGTCCAGAGAGCTGAATCCAAAATCCGCAATCCAAAATCCAAAATCCAAAATCGTCATATCGCTCATCGCTGATCGCCGAACTGCTTCCGATAGAGTTCTTTGAACGGGTTGACCTTTTTCGCTGCGGCCTTGTACGCGTCTTCGTTGACGAGGCAGGGAAGCACTTCCTCCCACCAGCGGTCGTAGGCCGTGGCAAGCTCGTTGACGACGGCCGGTTGTTGCTCGGCCAGGTCCGTCGTCTCGGAAGGATCGGACTTCAAATCGTAAAGCGTCCATTGTTCTCCCTGTCGGACCATCAAATACTGCCGCCAGCGCACGCTGCACGGACCAAACTTTTCGGGCGCGGCGCCTGCTTTCCAGCGGCCCACGTGCGTGAAGAGCATGCGGTCGTCGTGCCAGACCGCGGCCGGGTGTTCCAACAGCGGCACCAGACTGAATCCGTCGAGCCGCCTGGCCAGATAGTCGGGCAGCGTCGCGCCCGCCAACTCGGCAAATGTCGGAAAGAGATCGAGGTGGGCCGTCAAAGCCGTGACCGCGGCGGGCCGCAACGTTCCCGGCCACCGCCAGAGCGACATGGCCCGCGCGCCGCCATTGCGTGCCGTCCCTTTCCGGCCCCGCATGCCGGCGTTGAACAAGTCGCAGCCGGCGGTGCCGCCGTTATCGTTCATGAAAATCACCAGCGTCTCTCGCTCGATTCCCCATTCGCCGAGCCTGGCCAACAGCTTGCCGACGTTCTCGTCGAGGTTGGTCACCATGCCGAGGAACCTGGCGACTTCCGGCCGGGTGCCCTTTCCGGCGTAAATCTGCTCGTACTGCGGCGGCACGTCCAGCGGGGCGTGCGGGGCGTTCGTCGGAATGTAGCAGAAAAACGGGGCGGCGCCCTTGGTGTTCTCGATCCATTTTGACGCTTGCCAAAAAAAGACGTCGGTGCAGTAGCCGCTGGTCTTCTCGAAGATGCCGTTGTGCAAGATCACGGGGTTGAAGTAACTGTTGTTGGGCGCGTCGCCGCAGGTGCCTTCATAGCTCTGGCCGATGCCGCCCGCACCGTGGATAAACGTCTCCTCAAATCCGCGGCGGCCCGGTTGATAGGGCGGTTCGTCGCCCAGGTGCCACTTGCCGAAGATGCCCGTGCGATAGCCGGCGGCCCGCAACACCTGGGCGATGGTCGTGGCTTGCAGGTTCAACCGCTCGCGTTCGAGAATGGTATGCGTCACGCCGTTTTTGAACTCATGGCGGCCCGTCATCAGCGAGGCCCGCGTCGGCGCGCAGGTCGGGCTGACGTGAAAGTCCTCGAACCGCACGCTTTCGTCGTGCATCCGGTCGAGGTTGGGCGTGCGGACCACCGCGTTGCCGTTGCGGCCCAGGTCGCCATAGCCTTGGTCGTCGCTGACAATCAGAATGATGTTGGGGCGACGGCCGGCGATGTCGGCGAAGGCCGGACCGGTGCAGGTCGTGGCCACCGCTGCAAGAAGGCAGGTGAAGCGACAGAGCCAAACCAAGCGATTACGATAGATGGAGATCATGCCGCCAATTGTAACTATCGCCGGGCGGTTCGTCACCGCGCTGGCCGTAAAACTGGACGGGAACCAACCCATGCTCCGCTCGTCATTCGCCATTCTTGTCATTATTCCTTTGCTCCTGCCCGGCATCACGCCCGCCAAGGAGTCTGAAAAGTACGACGTGATAATCCGTCACGGAACGGTCTACGACGGCCTCGGCGGCGAGCCGCTCACGAGCGACGTGGCCATCACCGGCGACACGATCAAGAAGATCGGCAATTTGACCGATGCCAAGGCAACTCTCGACATCGACGCCCGCGGGCTGGCCGTCGCTCCCGGCTTCATCAACATGCTGAGCTGGGCCACCGAGGCGTTGTTGATCGACGGCCGGTCGCAAAGCGACCTCCGGCAAGGCGTCACGCTGGAGGTGTTCGGCGAAGGCTGGTCGATGGGTCCGCTCAACGCCGGCATGAAGGCCGACGCCAGGCGGTCGCAAGGCGACCTGAAGTTCGACATCCCCTGGACCACGCTGGCCCAGTATCTCGAGCATCTCGAGCGCCGCGGCGTCTCGTGCAACGTCGCCTCGTTCGTCGGGGCCACGACGGTCCGCATTCACGAGCTGGGCTACGCCGACCGCAAACCAACTTCCAGCGAGTTGGCCCGCATGTGCGAGCTGGTGCGGCAAGAAATGAAAGCCGGCGCGATGGGCGTCGGTTCGTCGCTGATCTACGCTCCCGCCTTCTACGCCGACACCAACGAGTTGATCGCCCTGTGCAAGGCCGCGGCTGAATTCGACGGACTTTACGCGTCGCACATCCGCAGCGAAGGGAATCAACTCCTGGAATCGGTCGACGAGTTTTTGAAGATCGCCCGCGAGGCCAACATCCGGGCAGAGATTTACCACCTCAAGGCCGCCGGCGAACCGAACTGGCCCAAGCTCGACAAAGTGACCGCCAAGGTCAACCGGGCACGCGCCGACGGGCTGGAGATCACCGCCGACATCTATACCTACACGGCCGGCGGCACGGGCTTGAACGCCACGATGCCGCCCTGGGTGCAAGAGGGCGGGCTGCAAAAGTGGATCGAGCGGCTGCGCGATTCGAGCACGCGTGCCCGCGTGGTGAAGGAAATGAAAACCCATACCGACGCCTGGGAGAACCTGTTGTTGGCCGCCGGCTCGCCCGACCGCGTGCTGTTGGTCGGTTTCAAGAGCGAGCGGCTGAAGCCGCTGGCGGGCAAAACGCTGGCCGCGGTGGCCGCCGAGCGGGGCACGTCGCCCGAAGAAACCGCCATCGACCTGGTGATCGAAGACGGCAGTCGCGTGGAGGCGATCTATTTTTTCATGAGCGAAGCCGAGGTCCGCAAGAAGCTCGCTCTGCCCTGGGTCAGCTTTTGTTCCGATGCTTCCTCGCAGTCCGCCGAGGGCGTGTTTCTGAAACTGCATCCGCACCCGCGGACCTACGGCAGCTTCGCCCGGCTCTTGGGCAAATACGTCCGCGAGGAGCAGGTGATCCCGCTGGCCGAGGCGGTCCGCCGCTTAACGTCGTTTCCGGCCCAGAACCTTCGCCTGACCAACCGCGGGCGGCTGACACCCGGCTACCTGGCCGACGTGGTGGTTTTCGATCCGGCCACGATCATCGATCACGCGACCTACGAGAAGCCGCAGCAATACGCGACCGGCATGAAGCACGTGTTCGTCAACGGCCGGCAGGTGCTGCGCGACGGCGAGCACACCGGCGCCACGCCCGGCCGGTTCGTGCGCGGACCGGGCTACAACGCAACTCGGGCGGACTAATCCATTCGAGGGGCGTTCTGCTAATGCGGAAACGTCGTATCGAGTGAGATCACCTCGATCACGGCCGGCGGTGAAAAGCTAATGCTTGAAATGCCGCCGGCCGGTGAAGACCATCGCCATGCCGTGCTTGTCGCAGGCGGCAATCACCTCGCCGTCGTTTCGCGAGCCGCCGGGTTGGATGACGGCGGTAATGCCCGACGCCGCAGCCGCGGCAATGGAATCGGCGAAGGGAAAGAAGGCGTCGGAGGCCAACACGGCGCCACGGGCCTTTTCGCCCGACTTTCGCAAGGCGATCTCGACCGAATCGACGCGGCTCATCTGGCCGGCACCGACGCCCAACAGCGTTTCGCCCTGGCTGACCACGATGGCGTTCGACTTGACGTGCCGCACGATCGCCCAGGCAAAACACAACTCTTGCCGCTCGGCCTCGGTTGGAAGGCGGCGCGTGACGGCTTTCCATTCATCTGGCGGATCGGCCCGCACGTCGGCCTCTTGCACCAGCAGGCCGCCGGCCAGCCGCCGAAAGTCCCAACGCGGCGTTTCCCGTTCCAACGGACCAACCTCCATCAGGCGCACATTCGCCTTCCACTTGGGCCGCGTGGTGAGAATCTCGATGGCTGCCGGCGAAAAACCGGGAGCGACGATCGCTTCGACAAAGCGGCCCGGTTCGGCCAGCACTTCGGCCGACGGCCCATCGAGTTCCCGGTTGAAGCCGAGCACCGAGCCAAACGCGCTGAGAGGATCGCCGTCG
The DNA here is from genome assembly GCA_035533075.1 of Pirellulales bacterium. Lineage (NCBI taxonomy): Bacteria > Pseudomonadati > Planctomycetota > Planctomycetia > Pirellulales > Pirellulales bacterium. The sequence goes on from DATLUO010000125.1 coordinate 17,438, forward strand.
AGTGCCCGACGTGTGGCAGCCGACAATTCGTCCGCCATCGCCGCGCCGCAAGGGTTGTTGTGCTTGATGACCACCACGGCCGGCTTCGACAACGGACGGACGATCGCCAAGGCGCTGTCGAGATCGAGCAGGTTGTTGTAGGAAAGCTCCTTGCCGTGCCGTTGTCGGGCGGAGACAAGATTCGCCGCCGCCACTGCCGGTTCGGCATACAGGGCCGCGTGTTGGTGCGGGTTTTCGCCGTAGCGGAGCACTTCTTTGCGGGCCCATTCGAAACGCCAGGTCGGCGGAAACACCTCGTCGGCGGTTGCAGTGCGAGCAAAATAGTCGGCCACGGTCCGATCGTATTGGGCCGTGTGTTCGAATGCGGCGCCGGCCAGGCGGCGTCGCAAGTCGAATGTGGTGCGGCGATCGGAAGCAACCTGCTCCAGCACCGACGCGTATTGATCGGGGCTGGTCACGACCGTGACAAAGGCGTGGTTCTTGGCCGCGGCCCGCACCAGCGAGGGGCCGCCGATATCGATTTGCTCGATGGCCTCTTCGTCGGTCACGTCGGGCCGGGCAATGGTGGCCGCAAACGGATAAAGGTGTACCACGACCAACTCGAACGTTTTGATGCCGTGCTGGCGAAGCGCTTCCAGATCGTCGGCGCGGTCGCGCCGGCAGAGGATGCCGCCGTGGATTTTGGGGTGCAGCGTTTTCACCCGCCCGTCGAGCATCTCCGGAAACCCGGTGTACGCCGCCACGTCGAAGACCTTCAGTCCTTGCTCTTCGAGAAAGGCGCGGGTGCCTCCGGTGCTATACAACTCGACGCCCGCGGCCGCCAGTCCGCGAGCAAAATCCGCCAGTCGCTGCTTGTCGCTGACGCTGATCAGCGCTCGCTCGATACGGGGCGACTCCATGTCGGATGGGTTTTCCTGGTGGGTTTTCATTGGGCGTTGGGATGGTGGCTGGGGCAGAGCTTGGCCAGGACCGGCCCTGTTTGAGGACACGCTCTGCGGCCAAGCTCTCCCCCAGCCACCACCAGGCGTCAGGCGTCAGGCGTGAGGCGTCAGGGGTTGGGCGTCAGGTGTCAGGCGTCAGGTGTCAGGCGTCAGGGGTTGGGCGTCAGGCAAAGGTCAATTCAAATGTTTCTGAACCCTGAACCCTGAACCCTGAACCCTGAACCCTGAACCCTGAACCCTTCCTCGGTGGTCCGGCGCTCGCAAGCTCGCTGGTCCCACCCTACTTGTCTTCTTTCTCGTCGTCCGGATCGTCCTTCGTTTTGTCTTCGACGCCGAACGGATCGGGCCCTTCGTCGGCGGCCGGCTTCTTGCCCTTCGCCTCCTCGCCCTCACCCTTGGCCTTGCCTTCGCTCTTCTCGGCGTCTTTCACCGCGACCAGCGCGTGCCAGGCCGGTTGTTTGAGGCCGATTTCTCGCAAGCATTGCACCAACCCCGTCGCCGTGGCCAGATAGATGCGGTCGTTCTCGCGGTTGAAGACCTTGATCGTCAGGCCCTCCGTCGAGATCATGCCCTGGCGCGTGCCGGTCTTGGCGTTCAGAATCAGCAAGCGTCCGGCGGCGTCGGCCGTGTAGAGCCGGGTCGGGCTGGCCGAAACAAACTGGAATACGCCCGGCACCGCCCACAACTCCTGGCCCGTCTGCGGATCGAGCTTATACAGCCCGCCCGTTTCCGGAATGGCGTAGACGCCGTCGTCGGTGGCCATCGGAGTTTCGGCAATCGGATTGCCGATCGAAAACTGCCAGCGGGCCGTCCCCTTGTCCTCGCGCAGGGCATAAACGTAGCCGTCTCGCGAGGTGGCATAGACGTAGGGCGGGCGGTACATCAGCCCGCCCACCGCGCCTCTCGCTTTGAAGCGATAGATCGCCAGCAGGTCGTCGGGCTTGACGGCATAGATGTTGCCCGCGTCGGTTCCCCAAACGATGTTCTCCCGCGTGACGACGGGAGGCGAGAACGTGACGCCCTTGCCCCTGTAGTTCAAAGCGTTGTCGTTCAGCTTTTGCTCCAGGGGCGATTCGTCCTTGCGATTGGGGTCCGGCAGGCGGAAGGTGGTGATCATGCCGCTGACCAGCGGCACATAGACGCGTTCGTTGCTGATGGCCGGGCCGGCGATGGGCACGCTCTGCAACTTTCTCGACCACAACACGCGTCCGGTGGGGCGGTCGAAGAGGAACAGCTCGCCGCCGCTGGTCGAAGCGACGTACTTCTCGTTGGCGGTGGGCGCGGAGGTGACCGAACCGGGCCGGCCTATGTGGCCGATCCAGAGCGTTTCCCGCGTTTCCGCGTCGAGCACGTGAATTGCGGCCTGATCGGTCTGCGCCAGCAAGAGTCCGGACTCCAGCCGGAGATTGACGAGACGTCCGCGGGACGGGTCGAGCTCGATGCGCGTGGCCCAGGCGCGTTGCAGTCCATAAAGCTGGGCGGTTTCCTGCGGCACCACCTTGCCCACTGGGCGGGCCGCCTCGGCCGAGTTTGTGGCACAAAACAAGGCGACGGCCATCAGGCCGGCGATCGAACGGGCCATATTCCGAGTTCTCCGGTTGCGTTGGCAATAGCGAAGGGCGAGCATCCCTTTTATGATAGCCAGAACAGGCGGCAGACGCATGTGAATTTTCGCACGACCCGATTTGGGGACCTATTAACCGACCCGCCGACGCGGCGGGCCAGAGGCAGTAAAGCGTGTCATCGAGGGATCCGCAAGACTGGGGCCCGGACGCCCAAACGGCGATGGTTGAAATCCTAGGATACCTCAATCTATCGGCCGGCGCGGGCGATGCGCGCTTTGAGCGCAACCTGAACCTGGCGGCCAGCCTGGTCGCGCAAGGTCCGCTCGACGTACCCCGTTGGCAGGCCGTCGGGGAACTGCTGGCCGATCGTTTGGCCGCCGTGCGAGGCACGTCCGCCGCCTTCGGCAACGTGCAGCAGGCCGAAGCCGTGATCGAACTGGCCTTCGACCGCGTGCCTGACGCCTATCTGGCCTTCCACCGCGACCTGTTGCGGCACCAATCGCCGCACAACCTGTTTCGGCCCTTCTTTCTGGCCCGCGTTTGCGAGGCCGTGCTTCAGCAGGGAGCACCTTGGGACGAACGCGAGCGGATCGTGCCGGGGGCGATCAAGCAGCTCAATTCGTTCATCGGCCATCGCCCCGTGGCGGTGCTGCGATCGCCGCAGCAGGTCGAGCCTTATGAGCACGAATGGGTTTCGCCGGCGCCGCTTTATATTCGCGGGGCCGGCGTGGGCACGGGCGACTATCAGGAGTTGGTCGAACAGGCGCTGGCCATCCTCGAAAGCACCGACGCCGACATTCTGGAAGACGCCTATTTCAGCCCCGAGCTGCTCGATGAGTTGGCCTTCGACCCGCGGGCCTACGACTTCGACCACCCCGTCAACAAGCGGCCCAACTACCAGTTCGGCCAGTGGGACCCGCACCGCATCGACTCGCACGGCCGATACCGGCGGTTCGTCGTGCGGGAAATCGCGCTCGACGCTCTGCGGCAGCGGCTCGACTCGCCCGGCGAGCTGGCCCGTGAAGACGTGCTGTTCGAGGGCGCCGCCGTGCTGGCCGGCACCATCCTGATGGCCTCCGGCGTGAGCGGCCGCGGACCCGAAACCCACGATTCGAGCGTCACTCTGGCCAAGCTGGTGCCGCGCATCGCCGCCTATCGCGATGAGTTCTATCGCCGTTTGCTGGCGAAAGTGTCGGGCCCGCGGGGCGACCGTTTGCGTGAGGAAGCCGATCAGCGGCACCAACCGCTGGCCGGGGCCAGACAGCACCTCAACCAGTGCCTCGCGCGATTGCGTGCCGTGCAGTTGCAACACGTCCATCTGGCACAAATCTTTGCCCGCATGGGATACCCCGAAGCCAGCACGCGGCAGGCCGAGATCGTGGCCGTTCCGTCCGCCCGGCTGCTGTGCGAGATGAGCGGCCGCTTGACCGCCGGGCACCATGCGCTCGACCGCGGCGACATCGCCACGGCGGCGGCCCTCATTCCGCAAATCGAAGACATCTTGTCGCGGGCCATCGAGTGTGGGGCGTTGGTCGATCCCTGGAACATCCTCGGCTTTCAAGGGCAGTTCAGCCTGTTTCCGGCGATCGAGAACAGCGTCCACGACCACCGCGTCGACGTGCTGGTGCAGCTCGTGCGGCAGATCTTCGACTTGCAGGCCCGCACCTGGGGTGAGGCCGCCGCGCGGGGCGAAACCGAGCTTGCCCAGCAGATGGCGTCTCGGCTGAAAAAACTCTCGCGCTGGTGGGACCGCTTCGCCACCTTGGAAGTCAGCGGCATCGAACACGTTTCGGGCCGCGAAGCCTTCGAGTCGGCCGAGCACGTGGCCGCGGCCCTGGCCGGCTGGCGGACCGCCGGCGCCGCGGCCGGCGACATCGCGTTTTGGCGGGCACAGGTCGGCAACTTCGACTCGCCCAAGGGCTACGCGCTGGTGGTCGCGCCGCTGTTGGACCAATCGGACCTGATCGCCTCGATGGCCCTGTTGATGCAGTGGGTCGGACGCGCCGAGCAGGTCGCCTTGGCCGAAGGCGATCACTCCTTCCACGACCTGGCCGTGCGCTGGTTCAGCCTGGCCGGCCGCGGCCCGTCGCGCGAGGGCGAGACGGCGGCGAGCGGCTGGCGGTTGGCCAAAAAGTTTCTCGACTACCTGGAAGCCAACGCCGAACAGTTTTGGGAAGTGCCCGAACTCGATCTCCTCGCCGGCCGCAACCAGGCCCACGACGACGAATTGGCCTTGGACGAGGATGAGGGCCAAAAGAGCCTGTTCGACGCGGCCTATGACGAGATGACGTATCGCGACAGCACCGACGACGGCTTCGACTCGGCGATGCTTGAAGGCCAGGGTCCGGCGACCGACTTCGAGCTCGACGCCGAAGCCGATCGCATCGGCAAGCGGCTGGAGTTCTTGATCACGGTTGCCCGGCTGTGGAAGCGCGCGGCAACCATCGCCTTGTCCAGCGAAAAAGCGAGCGAAAAAGGTGTCAGGAACCTTTTTACGAAACAGCCGCGAGGAATGGCACATAAGCTTCCTGACGCCTTTTTCGCGGCGGCGGAGGAAACGCGCGACGCGCTGAGCGGTTGGTGCGCGCGTGCCCGCCAGAACCGCCGCCGGCTGCAGGAACTGTTGTCGGCCGTGCATCGCTTTGCCCTGCCGGCTCCGGCGGGGACGCACGAATCGCTGGTCGAATACGATCGTCGCCGGATCCTCAAAGAAACGCTGCTGGCGAAAATCGTGATCGCCTCGGCCGAAACGGCTTCGGTCGAGCTGTGGCTTTCGGCCGCGCTCGACGCCACGCCCGACGAGAGCGAGTTGCCCGCCTGGGAACGGGCGGCCATC
>DATLUO010000126.1 GCA_035533075.1 Pirellulales bacterium
ATGGCGCAGCGACCTGACGAAGTCGACCGCCGAAAGATCGCCCGTCGAACCGGCGGCTAATCCCCGCAGGCCGCCGAGAGTAGGCAGGTCGGCGTCGCAGGGATGGATTTCCAGCTCCCTTACGTCCACCAGCTTGGGAAAGAGCTGGTCGGCGTAATAGTACACGATCCCGCGGACCGTGACGTTCCGCCTGATCGCCCCAGCGAACCTGCGGCAACATGCTCTCGGGAAAAACGCACGTGATGGCAAGGTGCTGCGTCAAACCTCCAGGCCAAATTGGCCGGCGGCACCAAGGTTGCCATAGGTGAATCGGTTCAGGAACCGGAAGCACGCGATTCCATCAAAGCCGGTTGGCGCGGCCTGCAATCCAATCGCCGAAACAATCTCGTCGAAGCCCAGGCGCGGAATCCCAACTCGCAGCGCGTAGCACGGATAGGATCCGACGTAAGCACCGCCCAATATGACCGGCTTCATCGGAGTTCCGCCGCACAGGCGGCAGTCTTGCTCGTCCAGTAGAACTTCGATGCCCCGAGCGCAAACTGCCGGCGCCGGTATCGGCGATGAGGCGGCGCACGACCTGTTGCGCGCCCTGCGCCAAGCTGAGGGTCACTTCGATCATCGGCCGGCCTCGCGACAAGGCCCATTGAACGCGCGGCATCAGGAGAGCGCCCAGATTTCATCGACAACGTCGTAATCGCGCCCGACCTCGACGCCAAACGTATTGCTCGGATCGGGTTCTACCTGGTGCAAGCGGGAAACCATCTCGTTCAAATCATTTGCGACTACGGCTATTTGCCCGTTGGCGATGCCGACGAACTTGCCGGCATAGACGGAATTTGGGTCGATCCGGCCTTCCTCGGCCAGCTTGTCAGCCAATTCGCGGTTCAATTCTTGGACGGTTTTCGAGATTGCCATAGCGTGGTTCGTCGCGTGATCGCTATTCAATTCTAACCCGTTGGCTGATGAGCGGCCAGCCCTTCCGCGGCGCTACGGTCGGGCCGCTGCCAAGTCCTCCGCAGCCGGTCGGCTCGCTCGTCAAAAGTCGCCTCACCGACTTCCTTCTGGCGTTGGCGGAAAGCTTCAATCGCCTGCCCGTCGGCCACAGATAGCTCAATGGGCTCCAGCGAGTCGTACCAAGCGATCCAGTCGGCGATTGCTTCCGGGGTGTCCTGCCAATCGGACTCGCTGAGGCCGAATGTCAATGGGCTTTCAACGGGCCGGACAACCACCCGGCTCCCGTCGGGAAGAACCGCCGGCTCATCGAGAACGACGCAGCCGTTCTTCACGATTCCAGTGATGGCGAGCATAAAACTGCTCCAATGCCGCCTTCCGGGGCGACCAGCGCTGATTGGCCGCGTATCTCACCCGATGGATCGCCCTAGGCGAATTCCATCATCCCGCGCGTTCGGTTGGCGATGCAATCCCGCTTATATGCGAAGGAGGACGCCTCATGGCTGCTGACTTTGCGACCGACAATGAACGCGACGGAACCCATTTCTGGGTTGATTGCCCGGGCTGCGGGTACGGGGGCAGAATCGGCCTGCCGCTCGATTATCCGGCCGAGGTGGTGGTTTGCCCGAAGTGCCGCGAAGGCGTGCGAGTCAAGCCGCAAGACCGCGTGCTGTGGCGGCCGGCTGACGCGATGGAGTTTCTGCGCCGGCGGTTTCCCGGCGTCGATTGGGACGCGAACAACCCGCCATCGAGCGCAACATTCGACCAAGCCGGATTGCGCGCCGACACCAACCCACAGCGTCAGCGAGCCGTTGCACGTGCGAGTCGCCGCAGCGGGGAAACTCGCTCGCGCGGCGGTAGTCGCCCCGGCGGACCGCGGAGAGCACCTCGCTCACGCTTCGGGTTACTGTCCGGGATCACGGATGCTGTTTCGCGCGCACTCGATAACCACTTCGTGCAAGCAGCGCTGATGTTGGCGGCTGGCGTGCTTCCGGTGGCGATCGTGTTGCTGACGCAACCGGGCCAGCCAGCGCAGCAAAGCGGCGCGCAGGTCGCCGACGCCGCGCCCCGCTCCGCGCCAAAGGCAACTGCCCCCGAGCCGAAGGCCGCACCAACGCAGCAGGCGCCGGCCGGTATGAATCCGCGCGGAGCGGCGGCTGCCGATGCCGCCGCGGCGGACACGCGCGCGACCGATGAGGCCACACCGCGCGGAAGTCCACCGACGCCGCCTGAAAGCGCGCCGCGCGAAGACCCGCCCCTGCCCTTCGCGCCGGACAGCCCGCTCACGCTGAAGCGAACCCCGGCCGACATCGTGCGGCTGTTTTTGGATGTTTACGACCCCGGTGCAGAGCAGGTTGACGGCGGCGACAAGAAAAGCGCGAAACCAATCATGAAGCGGATCGCCGCCATGGACGCGCCGAACGCCGAATGCCTGATGTGCCGGGCCAAGGCCCACGCATTTCTCGGCGATTTTGCCCCGGCCTTCGACGACGCCAGCCGCGCGATTCAACTGGCGTCGCGAGACGCCCGAACATGGCACACTCGGGCCATGATTCTCGCCGATGCCGCGCGGGTCCCCGAAGCACTCAACGACATCCATCTCGCCGTCGTGTTGGCCAAATCAGGCCGCTACGAACCGCAGTATGTGAAGGAAGTGACCGACTACGCGGGGCGACTGGCGAAACGGGCCGATAAGGAGCGGAACCCTCACCTGGCCTCTCCCGCAGGGAGAGGGAATGCGGGAAGACCGGCAGCCGCCGACTCGGAGAGCGTGCAGCTCGATTTGCTCGCATCGCAGTGCTATCGGCGGGGCGTCGCACACTTCAAGCAAGGCGCTTATGCGGACGCCGTGTGGGAGTTCAGCGAGGCCATCCGCTCTAAGCCCGATTTCGCCGCGTCGTATCACTGGCGGGCTGTGGTGTTGATCGAGGTGCGACAATTCGGCGCCGCGCTGGCGGACATGAACCGTTCGCTTTCGTTGCGGCCCGCGAATCCCGCCGCTTTACACGCGCGCGCCGTGCTGCTCGACCGCCTTGGCCGCTACCGCGAGGCATACGCCGACATCGTCGAGGCGCTTCGCCTGTCGCCGGGCAATCTCGATTACCTTAAGTACCTGAGCCGTCTGCGTGCGAGAATCGACGCGCGCAGGATGCAAAGCGCAGACCTGTCATGGACGCTCTCGATGAAAGATCGCGCATCGTCCCCTGCGGCAGTTCGCGCCGCTGACCTGCTCGCAATCCGGGCGTCGCGGCGCCATGATTAACAAAAGGGGCGTCACTTTTTATCGGCGTCATGATCGGTCCGGGCTTCTATTCGCCCTGCAGATAACCCAGGGTTCCGCTGCGCTGCGCCCTGGGCTGTCGAATACGACCCGCGTCGGGGTCGTCGATGCGTGTATCAGCCAAACGGCGGCAGCCAGACAATCCGACTTGAGGCAGCCTCCGCGCCTTGCGATATTGAATGGCTGGGGCGGAATTGCCTTCGGGCGACAAGAGAGGTTGACGATGACGAAGACCGTTCATGGCGTGGTACGCGGCAGGACCATCGAACTCGTGGAAGATCTCGGCGTGGCAGAAGGCCAGCAGGTCGAGCTCCAGGTGCGGATCATGCCGCAGCGTGAAGAGTGGGGCGAAGGCATCCGTCGCTCGGCCGGCGGCTGGGCCGACTGCCCAGAGATGGACGCCATCATGGAACAAATCCAGCAAGAGCGTAAGCTGGAACGCCGCCCACAGTTGGAACGTGAATGAGCCACCTTCTGGACACGACCTGCTCATCGACGTGCAGGTGCTCGGTTTCGACCTCGCCTGCGCCGAGCAGTTTGGCAAGGTTCGGGGCAGCCTCTTTCAGAAGGGCATTTCGATTCCTACTGCACCTGTTCCAGACAGTCTGGTCGCCGACGCACTGATGCCACGAATTTCAGTTTCGCATATCGCAACGCTTGTTTTTTCATTCGCGGGTCTGCTGACGTCGGCCACAGTCGGTCAAGCCGCAGGGAAGCGGGGGGACTACGAGCAGCACGCGCTCACGCACGCGGGCGATGCCGGCCGCGGCCGAGCGCTGTTCGCCGACGAAAAACTCACCAAGTGCGCCCTGTGCCATAAGGTGCAAGGCCAAGGCGGCGACGTCGGTCCCGACCTTTCGCACATCGGGGGCAAGTTCGACCGGCCGCACCTCGTCGAGTCGCTGCTGGAACCCTCGCGGCAGATCGTCGAAGGCTTTCGCACCAGCGTGATCGCCACCGTCGACGGCCAAACGTTGACGGGCATCGTTCGCGAGCAGTCGGCCGAAACGATCGTGCTCTTCGACGCGGGCGGCGTGAAGCACGTCGTGCCCGCCGCCAAGGTCGAGCACCGCGAAACAAGTCCCGTCTCGCTCATGCCGCAGGGACTGGAAGAGTTGCTCACGCGCGAGCAATTCACCGACCTGATCGCTTATCTCGATACGCTTCGGGCAGACAAAAACGCTCCGTTTGGGGCGGGGACCTTCCAGGGCAAAATCCTGCGGATTAACCCGGACGGCACGGTTCCCGGCGACAATCCCTTTCTGGCCGAAACCAAGGGCAAGTACGCCGCGATCTGGGCACGCGGGCTGCGCAATCCGTTTACCTTCGCCGTCCGCCCATCCAGCGGCGAGCTATTCATCAACGACGTGGGCGGGAAGTTCGAGGAGCTCAACGTCGGCCTGCCGGGCGCAAACTACGGCTGGCCCGTCGTGGAGCATGGCCCGACCAGCGACGCGCGCTTTCGCGGCCCGGTCCACTGGTATCCGCAGGCCTCGATCTCGGGCGGCGCCTTTGCACCGGCCGACTCGGGCTGGCCAACTGCCTACCGCGGGCGTTACTTCTTTGCCGATTTCGTTCACGGTTGGATCCGATCGCTCGATCCCGACCATCCCGAGAGCGTAGCCACGTTCGTCAGCGGTCTGCGCCGGCCGGTCGACCTGCGCTTCATGCCCGACGGCCGGCTGCTCGTGTTGCTGCGCAACGCCTGGGTGATCGACGACAAGTTCCAGCCGGGCACCGGCACGCTGCTGCAAATAAGACCGGCTTATTCCTCGTCCGGCCGCGACTGAGGCGACTTGAACAGCGGACCCTTGCTGCCGCCCATGCCGCCGCGCAGCTCGCTTTCCGGAATGCTCGACTTGCCGGCCGCCGCGGGCGCCGCTTCGGCATGCGCCTCTTCGGCCCACTCCACACGCTTGCGGCTGAGGCCGATCTTCCGCTCGTCGGCGTCGACGCGCAACACCTTCACCTCGATCGTGTCGCCCAGCTTGACCACGTCTTCCGGGTTCTCGACCTTGTGGTCGGCCAGCTCGGAGATGTGCAGCAGACCCTCCAGGCCGTTTTCCAGTCCGACGAAAACGCCGAAGTTGGTGAGCTTGGTCACCGTGCCCATCACCACTTGACCCGGCTGATACTTGTTGGGAATGTCGGTGGCCCAGGGGTCGTCGTTGAGCTGCTTCAGCCCCAGCGCGATCCGCCGCCGCTGCTGGTCTACCGAGATCACGCGGCACTCGACTTCCTGGCCCTTCTCGACCATTTCGCTGGGGTGGCTGATCTTGCGGGTCCAGCTCATGTCGCTGACGTGCAGCAAGCCGTCGATGCCCTCTTCGATCTCGATGAAGGCGCCGTAGTTGGTGAGATTGCGGACCACGCCCTTGACCAGCGTGCCCGGTGCGTAGCGCTCGGCCACTTTGTCCCAGGGGTTGGTCAGGGTCTGCTTCATGCCCAGCGAGATCTCTTGCTTCTCTTTGTTGATGCCCAGCACGACGACTTCGATCTCGTCATCGATGTGGACTAACTCGTTGGGGTGCGTGATGCGCTTGGTCCACGACATTTCGCTGATGTGGACCAGCCCCTCGATGCCCTCTTCGAGCTTGACGAAGGCCCCATAGCTCATCACGTTGACCACGGTGCCCTTGACGCGCGTGCCGACCGGGTATTTGCCCTCGACGTCCTGCCAGGGGCTGGGATGCTTTTGCTTCAGACCCAGCGCGATTTTTTCTTTCTCGCGGTCGATGTGCAGGATCATGACCTCGATTTCCTGGTCGATGGAGACCATCTCCGAGGGATGCCCGATCCGCTTGTAGCTCATGTCGGTGATGTGCAGCAGGCCGTCGATGCCGCCCAAGTCGACGAACGCGCCGAACTCGGCGATGTTCTTCACCACGCCGCGGCGCAACTGGCCGACTTCCAGCTCGCGCATCAGGCGGGCTTTCTTCTCGGCCCGCTCGCTCTCGATCAGCGCGCGGCGGCTGACCACGATGTTCCGGCGTGCTTCGTCGATCTTGAGCACCATGCACTGGATGGTGCGGCCGATATAGTCGCCGATGTCGGGCGGGCGGCGGATATCGACCTGGCTGGCCGGCAAAAAGACGTTGACGCCGATATCGACCAGCAGTCCGCCCTTGATCTTGCGGGTGGCGACGCCGGTGACGACGTCGTTCTCGTGAACCGAGGCCATCACGTCGCGCCAGGCCTTGATCTTTTCGGCCTTGCGTTTGCTGAGCGAGACCATGCTGGCCTCGTCGAGGCCGGCTTGGATGTCTTCGATGTCTTCAATCAGCACTTCAATGGTCTGACCGGGCTGGGGCGGCTCTTCGTCTTCGTCCCACTCGTTGAGCGGGATCATGCCTTCGCTCTTATAGCCGACGTCGACCAGCACCTGGTCGCCTTCGACGCGCAGGACGCGGCCCTGCACGATTTCGTTCAGCGAGAAGGCGCCGCCGCCGCCCCATTCGATCTGTTCGGGATCGGTGCCTTCCAGCGCCGCCGTCAGTTCTTGTTCCCAGTCTTGTTCGTTGAGATCGAGTCCTCGGATCAGATTTCGGTTAACCATGAAGTGCCAATGTTCGACCGCGTCGCCGGCCCGTTGGGCCGGGGAGGGTGAGTGCGGCCAGGGGGTGTAAGTATGCTTGTAAAACGGCCTTTCTTCCCGCCGGCCTCCCGCGCGGGAGGCAAGTTTGCGGCTGGCGAAAGAACCAATCAGTATAGCAAATGTATCGGGTGCCACAATGCGAGACCATCGCACCCAGGCGGCAAAGCCTGACCGCACCCCTCGACCGCGAAACTCGCCGGTCAAATTGGTCAAAACCGACGAGTTGTGATAGCGGAACGCCGGCGGGGCCGTTATATTCAGCATAATTGGCGCGGCCCGCATGAGGGCCGCTGGCCAAGGAGTTGTGCTCAATCAGTCCCGTATCGAGACGAACCATGGCGCGTAAGATCATCAATCGAAAAGAGTTGCGGCGTGCCGGAGAGGCGGCGGAAAGTGCCGGCGCGGCGGCCAAAGACGCCCCGGCGAAGAAAGTCCCGGTCAAGCGGAAGCCGCGCACGAAAACGCCCAAAGAGGTCCGGCTGAAGGCCTACTGGGATGTCGTCAATCAGTCCATGAAACGGGTAGCGCGGTTCGAGTATAGCGAACGAAAGCAGGCCGACAAGAAAGCGGCTGAGCTGACCGTCTCGCAAAAGTCGCCCCACTTCGTTCAGCCCTCCAAAGAAGCGATCACGGAATAGGCCGCACGTCCTGGCCGCTGCCCGTTGACGCCATGTGGACGATCGCTCATCGCGATTGAAAAGCAAGCCCGCGTGTGGCGGACGGGTCAAAAGCCGGGGTTGTATCGCCGCAGCATTTCGCGACCGGCCACCGCCGGCTCGTCATCAGGAGACCACGGCCCGCCGACGTCGTCCAGTTCCCAGTAACAATGCCGCGCGTAAATCTCTTCCGGCGACATTTCGGGACTGACGGAATCAAGCGCAACGTTTTTGCTGCCCGAAAGGCCCACGCCAGTTACCGGCCCTTCATAGAAGGCCCGATAGCAGTATTTGAAGAGCCAAAGTCGCCGGCGGTCGTTGGTCGGTGGCCAGTACAGCTCTCCTCGAGTGTCAAAAATCTCGATCTCATCGGGTTCGCAGCCAAATTGCGTCGGAAAAGCGAGCCAGAGACAGAGGTCGGCTTCTGCGCGGAAATCCGCCGACCGCGCGATCTCTGGAATCAACTCAGGGTGGGCAAATTCCTCCAGGTATTGGCAGGCCTCTCGCGAGCAGAGTCGGTCGAGGCAAAAGCGGGCCAATGTTTGCATTGCGGACGGGCTGCCGGTGCTGGCGGCGGCGCGCGCGGCAGCGAGCTGTACTTCGCGGCCCTCGTGGTCGAGGCCGAGCGCGATGAGCCCGTCGCGTGAGTCGGCACGCAGGTAGAGCAAGGCCATCGCGGCCTCTAAAGCGATGGACCAAGAATCGGCGCCGGCCCGCAGCCAGTCTTCGAATAATGAACGCCCCCGCTCGTTGTCGAACGGGTGCTCCGCAAGGCGACCACCTTCCGCTAGCCCGGATGATTCACCGGCCCCCGAACTTGGCGCGCAGACTGCGCGAACACCAACCCGAAGCGCAAGCGAGCTAAGTCCGTTGCTGATCCTCGCTTGCGCTTCGGGTTGGTGTGGGCCGGTGAATAATCCGGGCTAGC
>DATLUO010000127.1 GCA_035533075.1 Pirellulales bacterium
CGCGATAGTAGTTGATGTAGCCCGCGTAGTCGTCGCGGCTCATGCCCAGCGTCGTCTGCGTCAAGTCGTTGGTGCCGAAACTGAAAAACTCGGCGCCCTTGGCGATCTCTTCGGCCCGCACCGCCGCCCGTGGCACTTCGATCATCGTGCCCACCAGGTAGCTGACCTTGACGCCCTTCTCTTCGAACACCTTGGCCGCCGTCTCGCGGATGAGCTTCTCCTGGTCTTTGAACTCCGTCAGGAAGCCGACCAGCGGAATCATCACTTCCGGCAAGACGTCGATGCCGTCGCGCTTCACGTCGCAAGCGGCTTCGAAGATCGCCCGTGCCTGCATCCGCGTGATTTCGGGATAGACGATGCCCAAACGGCAGCCGCGGTGGCCCAGCATCGGATTGAACTCGTGCAGCTCGTGGACGCGGCGGGCAATCGTCTCGGCCGAGATGCCGATCTTCTTGCCCAGCGCCTCCTGCTCGCTGTGCTGGTGCGGCAGGAACTCGTGCAACGGCGGATCGAGCAGGCGGATCGTCACCGGCTTGCCGTGCATGGCCCGGAACAGGCCGTCGAAATCTTCTCGCTGGAACGGCAACAGCTTGGCCAACGCCTTCTCGCGGTCTTCGACGGTATCGGCCAGAATCATTTCGCGGAATTCGTCGATGTGGCCAAAAAACATGTGCTCGGTGCGGCAGAGACCGATGCCTTCGGCGCCGAAGGCGATCGCTTCGCTGGCCTGCTTCGGCTCGTCGGCATTGGTGCGCACCTTGAGGCGACGGGCCTGATCGACCCAGGTCATAAGCTGGGCGTAGCGGCTGTAGGTCTCCGATTCTTCCGGCTTGAGCGTCTTGTGCAGCAGCACTTGAATGATCTCGCTGGGCCGGACCTCGACTTCGCCCTCGAACACTTCGCCCGTGAAGCCGTCGATGGAAATCACGTCGCCCTCCCGCAGCACTTTGTCGCCGACGCTGAGGGTCTTCTGGTGGTAGTCGACTTGCAGGTCGCCGCAGCCGACGATGCAGGCCTTGCCCATCTGCCGGCTGACCAGGGCGGCGTGCGAGCTGGCGCCGCCGAAGGCCGTGAGGATGCCCTTGGCGATCTTCATGCCGCGCAGGTCTTCAGGGCTGGTTTCGCGGCGGACGAGAATGAGCTCGACCTTGTTGTCTTTCTGCCAGAGCGCTTCGGCGTCGGAGGCATGGAAGCAGATCTTGCCCGACGCCGCGCCGGGGCCGGCGTTGATGCCCTTGGCCAGCAGCCGCCCGTCGGCATTGGCCTTCTTTTTCGACTGCGGATCGTAAACCGGCTGCAGGAGCTGGTTCAGGTCGTCGGCGGGGATGCGCTTGGCACGCAGGGCCTCTTCTTTCGAGATCAGCCCTTCGTTGACCAGATCGACGGCGATGCGCACGGCGGCGAAGCCGGTGCGCTTGGCGTTGCGGGTCTGCAACATCCAGACGCGGCCTTTCTGCACCGTGAACTCCAGGTCTTGCACTTCTTTGTAGTGCTTTTCGAGCTTGCGGCCGATGTCTTTGAGCTGCTTGTAGGCCGCCGGCATGTCTTGCTCGAGCGTCTCTTCGATCCGCTTGGGCGTGCGGATGCCGGCCACCACGTCTTCACCCTGGGCGTTGATGAGATAGTCGCCGTTGATGCCCGGCGTGCCGACCGCCACGTTGCGGGTCAGGGCCACGCCCGTGGCGCAATCGTCGCCCAGGTTGCCGAAGACCATCGCCTGCACGTTGACGGCGGTGCCCCACTCGTGCGGAATGCCGTAGGTGCGGCGATAGACCACCGCCCGGTCGTTCATCCAGCTTCCAAACACGGCGCCGATGGCGCCCCAGACCTGGTCCATCGGATCGGTGGGAAAATCCTTGCCCGTCCCGTCCTTGATGGCCCGCTTGAACTCGGCCACCAACTCCTTGAGCTGCTCGGCGTTCAGCTCGTGGTCGTGCCGCACACGGGCGTGGTGCTTCTTGGCGTCGAGCAGCTCCTCGAACGGATCGTGGTCTTCCTTCTTCTTGGGCTTCATATCCAGCACCACGTCGCCGTACATTTGCACGAAGCGGCGATAGCTGTCCCAGGCAAACCGGGCATCGCCCGCCTGCTTGATCAGCCCTTCGACGGTCTCATCGTTCAGACCGATGTTGAGCACGGTGTCCATCATGCCGGGCATCGACTCACGGGCGCCCGAGCGGCAGGAGACCAACAGCGGATTGGTGGTCGAACCGAACTTGGCCCCCATTTCTTTCTCGATCTTGGCCATCGCCTGGTCGACCAGCTTGCGCAGCTCCGAGGGATAACTGCGGCCGTGGTCATAGTAATAGGTGCAGACGTTGGTGCCGATGGTGAAGCCGGCGGGCACGGGCAGGCCGATCCGGGTCATTTCGGCCAGGTTGGCCCCTTTGCCGCCGAGCAGATCCTTCATGCCGGCGTCGCCATCGGTGCCGCTGGTGCCGAACGAGAAGACGTACTTTTCGCGGCTGGGTTTGGCACGCGGTTTCTCGCCATTCTTGGAAGCCTTTTTGGCCCCCTTGATCAGCTTGCCGACCGCGGCCGCCGGCTTCGCCATCTTGGTCTTAAGTGCTGTCGCAGGCTTGGCTTGGGGCTTGGACTTGTTCTTGATGGCTTTGGCCATGATCTGTATTCCTTCCGTCTTTCCCAGGAAAAAACCGGCGATTCGCCCTGACGAATGCCCGGCGGAGTGTGTGGGTGAGTGCGCCAGAAAGCACGCAAGTCTAGCAGTGCTTTTTGGTAACGTCAATGAAGTGGTCGGGGCGGTTGTTACACGCGGATAGAAATGTCCCCTTCGGTGTTCCTACTCCCGCTGTGGGGTTGGACTGCGTATCCCAGGGATCGCAGCGA
The DNA here is from genome assembly GCA_035533075.1 of Pirellulales bacterium. NCBI lineage: Bacteria > Pseudomonadati > Planctomycetota > Planctomycetia > Pirellulales > Pirellulales bacterium. The sequence goes on from DATLUO010000127.1 coordinate 2,848, forward strand.
CCGGAGCGGAGCAGTCCAACCCCACAGCGGCGGCCATGCGAGGAGGGGCGAAACGGCGCCGCCACCGCGGCCGCCTCTTCGCGGTTCGCCAACGACATGAGCAGGTCGCCGCGTTTGACGCGCCGGCCAACCTCAACCGCGCAGGTCTCAATGACGCCGTCGATTTTGAATACCAGCCGCCATACCTCCGTGGCCGGCTCTACGTAGCCGATTCCCTGGATCTCGCGTCGCCGCGGTGATGAGTGTTGCGGACCGGAAGCGACGGGCTCGCGATCTGGCTGCGCCTTCGGCGCAAGCATTCCGCCGGGCCAAACTGCCAGCGACAGGCCCACCGCGACGACGACGACCATCAGAGCCAACCACTTCACGGGCACAGCCTCCCACTTTCATAAACACGGATTTACACGGATATGGTGCTCCGCCACCAGCCGGGCTCGCTCCGGTGGAGCGGCGATTGAACTCCAGAGGGCAAGCTTCGGGCAGCCCTTTCGTCCCTGCGGCGCGCG